>JAYVQJ010000914.1:0-4843 GCA_043777235.1 Planctomycetia bacterium | reverse complement strand
TCCGGGTCCAACTCCAGTTCCTGCGCGATCTGGGAATTCGACAGATTCAACCCCATGAAGTAGAGGCACAAAATCCAGACTCGCAACGGCTGATGATGTCCCGCGAAGACCGTTCCCGTGAGATCGTCAAACTCACGATCACAGCCGCCGCAGCGATCACGCTGGCGTTCCTTTTGAGTGTCGTCAAAACCACGCTTCGTGACTTGCCGCGACTCACAATACGGGCACTGGATGCCCTCCGGCCAGCGCAACTCACGCACGGTCTGAAAACACTTCTGGTCATCAATCAACGGCAACAAAGTCAGAGCCATCCGTGGCATCCTCTGTGGAATTCGATAAACCACACCCAGCCAAACGCGACCAACTTTTACTCCATTTTTCCAAGCTCAGACAGACCTCCCCGGTTCACCGTATGAGCCAAGCGAAATACCCCGAATGGATCGCGAAAGCGTACGGCGACAAACCGACGTCGATCTTCTTCCCGGTGCTCAGCCCGGACCTCACACGAGTGTTCTTCAAGATGGCCTCGTCGAGCGGCGGTGACGCTCGCAGCACGTCAGCCAGTCAGCGGCAAGGACTGGTCTGCTACAGCTTGGCCGAGCAGCGCTTCTTATTCCTGCGCGAGCGTTGGGGACATCCCGCGTGGCATCCCGATCAGAAGACGATCATCGAGATGGCCTACACGCTGATCGACAGCGACACCGGCAAGGAGCGTCGGCTTCCCGGTCTGCCGGCCGTTCGGGGCGATCATCCGTCCGCCAGTCCCGACGGCAAGCTGATTGTCACCGATACGACGATGGACAAGTTCGGTGGCGATGCGAAGGAGTGGGGCATCGTGCTCGCCAATGCCAGCGGCACAGATCACGTCTTGATTCATCGCTTCGACAACTCGCGCGGAGCGGCCTCATGGAGACGCTCACACCCGCATCCGGTCTTCAGCTCGGACGGCCGCCGCATCTACTTCAACGTCAGCGACGAGAAATGGACGCGGCTGTTCGTGGCGGAACAGTAGGATGGCCGCCCTCGGCCGTCCTTGCGTTTGCTCGAATCAAACGAACGAAGGCATCCCTGCTTTATTTCCAACTTCCACTTCCCGCTGCGACGGGCGAAGTACCGATCGAAGACGACGTCACCCAAACGGAAGCTCTTTCGCGGCTCACGTCACTTCGCGAGCCACGCCCAGCAAGCAGCAGTCGTCCGAGGGCCGGCGGCTTCCGCGGAAGCGTGAAATGTCTGCAACGATTGATCGGACGCGCGTCGGCAAATTGGGATGTGAAGCCGCAATCTGAGCATGCAATCGCGCGGAGCCGTAAAGGCTGTTGTCGGGAGCCATCGCCTCGGTCACGCCGTCGGTCAGCAGAAAGACTTCGTCCCCCGGTCGCATCTGAGAATGGATCGGGTGAAATTCCTCTTGAGACCGCACTCCCAACGGCAAGCTGGATTTTTCAGTGCTCAATGCTTGCACGATTCCGGAATCGTACGAGTGGCACAAGACGGGTGGATGGCCGGCGTTCACGACCGTCAGTTGATGCGTCTTCGAGTCGAGCAAGCAGAGCAAGAAAGTGATGAAACCCTCTTCCGCGTTGCAGACAAACTGGTTTAATGAATTCATTGCTTGCTTCAGAGTTTCGGCGGTTGCCAGACAGTGCCGAACCTCCACTGCAAACTGAGCCATCAGCAGTGCGGCCGGCAGAGCTTTACCGCACGCGTCGGCAATGCCAATCATCACGCGTTCGCCGGGCAGCGAATCCCAAAAATAGAAATCGCCACCCACGCTTTCGGCCGCCGAGTAATAACTTTCGAAGACATATCCTGGCATGTTCGGCCGGCAGCGAGGCAGCATCCGCATCTGAATTTGCCGAGCCGTGTCGAGTTGCCGCTGCGTGTGATCCATTCGCAACTTGGCTTCGTGAGCACGCGCGTACTCAACGGCCTGACCAGTCACGATCCCGATGGTTGCGATCAATTCCATGTCGTCGTTGGTGAAGACGCGATGGTCGTCATCGGTCTCCAACAAGATCGTGCCCAACTTGGCCTGTGACGGGCCGAGAATCGGAACGCAGATCGAATTCGATCCGCTCTCACCCAAAACAGATTCTTCGTTGTCCGACTTCACGGATTTCAGTTGCGCCTGTCCGGATTGAAAGACTTGTCGAGCAAACGTATCTCCAACAAGTACTCGCGTGATGATGGAGCTGTCGTCATCGCGGCCATGTTTGATCGCCACCGGATGAAGTTGCCCCTGAGCATCCGCCAGCAGGATCTCACCCACCGCAGCCTGTGGAAACATTTCCACGAGCACGTCCAGCACGCGCGGGAAAATATCATCGACCACCAACCTGCTCCCCAAACGCCGAGTGATTTCCAACAAGTTGCGCAGACGCTCGTTATAGGCGGGTGGCAGCGAGATGCCTGGCGGCGGCGTCAACTCGCGAAATCGTTGAGTCAATCCGAGCCTGAATTGCGATGTGTCTGGAGTGACCACTTCACCCAATTCACGAAACTCAATCGGCACGTCGACAACATTGATCCGGTCGCCATCTTTCAGAGGAGTTGCTCGCGTCACGCGGGAGCCGTTCAGGAATGTTCCGTGCGCACTCCCCATGTCTTCGAGGTGATATCGCTTGCCGTCGAAGAAGACTCGCGCGTGCTTGCGCGAGATAGTGCGTTTCGTCAGTACCAGATCGCAAAACCCTTCGCGACCAATCACCACATCGCGTTGTTCATTCAACACGAACTGCGTGCCTAATGCCGGCGGTGCCAACACGACCAAACCAAGCATGATCAACCTGTATCCCTAACGAGGTGTTGTTTCTCAGCGGCAAGTTTCACAGTGGCAAATTCGCAGGAGCTTGAATTTCGACATAGTCGTAACACCCGAATTGAAGTTCTGCCAGGAAAATCTGGGACGCACCGCAAAAAGATGTCGGGCTGGTCGGTCACATCTTCGGGAAGAAGAACTGATCGCGAGTCGCCAGAAACGAGTTCTTGAAGTACTTGTCCTGCCAATCATCCTTCTGAGCGAGCTCCTCGAAGGCCCCCTTCCCACTTTTCAGCAAGCGGAATCGCCAACTGTAGTGGTTGACGATATCCAGAATGTGCGCCGTGTAGGCCTCGGCGATGGCGCGGTTGCCTCGAATGATGCAGAGGTTTTCGTCGTTCGAATACGACGCTTTGAAACCGAGATTGTGGCTGCCCGTGATGATGGTGCGACCTTTCTCAAAGGGATCGACGACCACAATTTTGTCGTGAATCACGGCATGACCCAGTTTGGCCAACTCTTTCTCCCAAAAGGCGAACGCATCCTTCACGCCGCCAATTCCGGTAATCAACCGATCGGGAGTCGTGAGAGCCGAGTCACGAAAGACGCGAGTGGCGAATTGATTCGAGACGGCGTCATCGGAAATCGCCCCACGAACGAAGAAGGGAATCTTCTTGCTGTCACGGTCCTCGGCCACTTCCTTGATTCGCTCCAGAATGCTGGGTGATCCCGGATTGAAGACCAGAAACAGAACTCCGCGTTTGGCCTTGCCGATGATGTCGAAGACTTCCTGCATGTCGGAGGGAGTTGCGGGATTCTTGGGCTTATTCTTCTGCGGCGTGTTGGGTGAAAAACGGATTTGGACCTCGCCCCCTTTGCTCGGCAACGCCACTGGGTCACGGGGTTGCGCGTTGTCGCTTCGGAATTGTGTTCCCTGTTCCGCATTATCTGCCAGCAGACGATTCCAGTAATCGCGATACGTCTCGGCAATTTTGTCATTTTCAAGGATCAGGATGTTGTTGCTCTGCGCGCACATTCCACTGGCGGTCCAATTCGTACTGCCGGTGAGCACCGCCTTCGCCTTACCCGACTTGTTGACATAGACCACGAATTTGTTGTGGCCGATGAAGTTCCCCTCCGGGAGCAATCGGTCATGTAGCTTGTTACCCAGCGCCGCTTTCATCTGCTGCCGGGACTCCCTGTTGGTCGCGTCATAGTCCTTGACCGGCTTTCCATTCACGGTCTTCGAGCCATCCGCGTTGGAAAGAATCAGCTCCACGAAGTCCTTGTGTTCGATGAGCGCGGCAATCAATTCGGGGTCGGTCAGTTCATACAATGCCGCAAAACATTTTCCGCCCTCTTCTTTCGCTCGCCGTAAGAGGCTAGGAAGCGCGGCAAGCGACTCACCGGCCAGACCATTTCGAATGTCGTTCCCAGGTTCCGAGATCACTTTCCTCAGAGCGTTAGCCGTCAACTCGCCTTCTTCCTTCTTCAACTTTCGCGACAGCGCCTGAGTCGAAATGATGCCGCGGTTGAAGACGACTCGATGCTTTCCAAGTTGATCGGTGGCTCGGATCGTGTTGGTGACGAACTTCGACCCAATCATCTGCGTGAGCTTCTCGCCGGGCTTACCGGCAACCGGAATAATCTCGTAGCTCACGTCTGTTTCTTCGGGCACAAACAAGTCTTTCCATTGGAAGGACTGGATCGGCAAGAAATCCGTATTCCGATTCTTCGGGTCAGCAGGGGTGACTTCCTTGGGGTCGAACCCCACGAATGCTGGCAGCGGAGCAGCGGCTTTTCCGGCCTGCAAACGATGAATCGTGAACCCCAAGCAATCGGGAATCTTTTTCGGCATCGTCCACCACAGATACACGATGTCGTTGTTGGCGATGGCAAGTGCTTTTCCGGTAGCCATGTGCAAACTCCTCAAGGTTGAGTGAACAGGATCATGAGTTCTGGATGCGGTATTCGACGTGCTTTTGAGGCTGCGTCAACCTCCTTGGACTTCTCGATCACGGCTGGCCAATTCGCCGTGTTATACGAAGTCCCAGAATTAGCCGCGCGGCGCTAGCCCCGGTT
>JAYVQJ010000913.1:0-4849 GCA_043777235.1 Planctomycetia bacterium | reverse complement strand
CTTCCCGAAGGGACGTTCGTCGAATGGGCCGGCCAGTTCGAACATGCCGAGCAGACGGCTCACACGTTGCTGCTCATCACGCCGGTGGTCATCGGGCTGATCCTGTTGATCTTGTGGCTGACGTATCGCGATTGGGCCGACACCTGCCTGATGCTGCTGGCCGTGCCGGGCGCGATTGCGGGTGGCGTCTTCTTCCAATGGCTGTTCGGCTACCGCTGGTCGGTGCCGGTTGCGGTGGGATATCTCGCCTGCTTCGGCATGGCGACTTCGACCGGCATCATCATGCTGGTCTATCTGCGTGAAGCGTTGGCGAAGCGCGGGCCGCTGACATTGCTGACCGAAGCCGATTTGCGAGCGGCAGTCATCGAAGGGGCCGTGCATCGTCTGCGTCCGAAGTTGCTGACCGAAGGAACGACGATCCTCGGTCTCGCCCCGATGCTGTGGGCGACCGGTGCCGGAGCCGAAGTCATCCGCCCGATGGCCGCTCCGGTGCTCGGCGGGATTCTGATCGCCGATGAAGTCATCGACCTGTTGCTCCCCGTGTTGTTTTATTGGGTTCGACGACGACGTTGGCAGGCGGCACAACTGTCGCCTTCCACAACCGACGATCATTCGACGAAACTGACGGACCTACCCACCGAAAGGAATTTGGAAACATGCTCCGTTCCCTGAGTTTTGTGCTGCCAATGCTGCTGCTGTTCGTGACCGGTTGCGGCGGTGGATCGTCTTCCGTGCAGAGCTATCAACCGAAAGGGACGTCGGCGAAGTCCGCGTTGACCTCGGCGCTGGAAGAATGGAAATCCGGCCGCGCCAAGCCCGGCAAGATCGAAAAAGGATCGCCGGTCATCGACGTGCAGGACAGCGTTTGGGGTTCGGGCCGCAAGCTGAAAGATTTTCAAATCGGCGAAGAGAAATCTTTGGCCGACCAACCGACTCGGTTCCAGGTGAAGCTGACATTTGAGGGCACTCCGGCCAACGAAGACGCGGAATACGTCGTGTTCGGCAAAGACCCGCTATGGGTCTTCCGCGACAAAGACTATGACAAAATGGGCGGAATGGGTGCGCCATAAGTGAAACGAAAAACGATGTGGTTTGTCTTCCTATTGATCCCGTTGCTGGTGATCGTCGCGTTCGCCGTGATGAGCGCCACGTCACGGCGGCCGAAGACGCTTGGTGTGCGGGACGGCCGATTGGCGGCGTGTCCCGATTCCCCCAATTGCGTCTCGACTCAAGCGGATCGCGAGACGCAGCGGATGGATGCGATCCCGCTGACGATCGACGCGGACGAAGCGGTGTCAGTGCTCAAGCGAGTGATGTCAGCGATGCCCCGAAGTCAGATCATCACCGCCGACGAGCATTACCTTCACGCCGAATTCACGAGCGCGCTGTTTCGCTTCGTGGACGACGTCGAATTCTTCGTGGACCGCGAGCAAGGCGTCATCCACTTTCGGTCGGCATCGCGCGCCGGACATTCCGATTTTGGAGTCAACCGCCAACGAATGCAGGAGATCGTGAAACAGTTTGAAGCCGTCGTGGCCGATCACCCAGATCCGAAGACCGACCGATAAGTCTCTTCGTGAAAGCCGACGACCAGCGTCCGGCCGATTCGAAACGTCGGTGCTCGCAAGTTGCCGGTCGGGCCGAGCAGCACGGCTTTCAACGTTTCGGCGTCCGGCTTGTCTTTCTTCAGGTCCAGCGTGACGACCTTTGAACCTTTTACCGCCACGATGCGATCGACTTGCTTGGCCAACGCGAGCGCTTCGTCCGCCGGCATCTTCTTCTTGCGGGCGTCAACTTGCTCAGCCGTCGTCACGGGTGTCTTGCTCAAGAACTCTTGAGCTCGGATGCACGACGTTCAGCCAGGACGGTGATAGCTCCAATCAATCTTCGGCATGTTGGCTCCTGTGAACTCAATGGATGCTGTGAGGAAGAGTAGACGAGTCACTCCGTGACTCGAACATTCCGGTCACGGAGTGACCGGTCTACTTAGCGGCTGCCTGGTGAGATCAAACCCGACTCCGGACTCGATGCTGTCGCATACAACTTCTTCGGAATGCGGCCCGACAAGTACGCTTGTCGTCCGGCTTGGCAGGCCCAATTCATCGCGTAGGCCATCCGCAGCGCGTCGGTCGCTCCGGCGATACCAGTGTTGAGCAGTACTCCGTCGCAGCCGAGTTCCATTCCGAAGGCGACGTCGCTGGCGGTGCCGACTCCGGCGTCGATGATGACCGGGTAATCGGGATCATTCTCTTTGAGGTATTCCAGGCAGATGCGGATGTTGTTCGGGTTGAGCACTCCCTGTCCGCTGCCGATCGGACTGCCGGCCGGCATGACGGAGGTGGCTCCGGCCGACTTCAATCGCTTGGCCGTGATCGGATCGTCGGTCGTGTAGACCAGCACTTGAAAGCCGTCGGCCACGAGTTGCTCGGTCGCGTGCAGCGTCGCAATCGGATCGGGCAGCAGCGTCTTCTTGTCGCCGAGCACTTCCAGCTTGACCCAATCAGCTCCGGGATTTTCCAAGCCTTCGAGAATCTCGCGCCCCAGCCGAGCCGTCCGCACGGCATCTTCAGCGTTAAAACATCCGGCCGTGTTGGGCAGGATCGTGTACTTCTTGAGGTCGATGAAATCGAGAATGTTTCGCCCGGCCGCGTCGATCAGCCGCTCGCGCCGCACGGCGACGGTGATGACGTCCGAACCGCTCGCTTCGAGACACTGCTGCATCAGTTCGAAGGTCGTGTACTTGCCGGTCCCGACAATCAGCCGCGACTTCAAGACATGCTTGCCCAGCACGAGCGGTTTGTCAGAGGTTGGAGACGAAGCGGAATTAGACTGCGACACGTCGAGAGACCTTCTGCAAGAGTCAGAAACAAAGCGAGAGTCTGAAGGCTGATGTCTGAAATCTCAAATCTCAAATTTGATATTTCAAATTCTCCGAGTCACTCGACGTACAAAAAGCGATTGGAACTCAGCAGCGACTGGCAGAGCAACGCCATCGCTTGCCGGCTCGGATCGGGCGGCGGTGCTGAGCCGGCTGGAGGATTCGCCGGCGGCGGGGCTTTCGGTTGGAAGACTTCGGTCTGAGCGACGACGAACGCGGTGGCTTCGGTTGTCTCTGTTTCACTCGGATCGGTGCCGAAGATCAACCGCCAGGCCAGCACGATTTGCGATTTCACATCCGGCCCGGCGGTCGCGGCGACTCGTTCCGCAAGATTTCGCGAGTGTTCTTGGACGAAGTCGCTGTTCATTAGGAAGAGCGATTGCGGCGAGACCGTCGACGAATTGCGCTGCGGACAGTTTGGATCGAGTACCGGCGGATCGAACGGGTCCATCACGCTGAGCGGTCGGCTGCGGCGGACTTGCACGTAAACGCTGCGGCGGAATTCCTCGCCATTGAGCGGAATCAATTTGTCGGGGACTCCGTTCCCATTGATGTTGTCGATGCCCAGGATGAACTGGCCGATCTCGTCCTGCATCACCGGAACCGGTTTGCCTCCGACTTTGTTCGTCAGCTTGCCGCCGATCGACAACGCCGCGTCGCGAACTTCTTCGGTCTGCAACCGCCGCAACGGGAAGTGACCGAGTAGTCGATTGTCAGGATCAACGGCGTCTTGAGCTGTGTTGCGTTGCGACGATTGGCGGTATGCGGTCGAGAGCAGCATCTGGCGATGCAACGATTTTAATTTCCAGCCGCTCGCAACGAACTCGTTGGCGAGTCGATCGAGCAACTCTGGATGAGATGGCCGTTCGCCTTGGACTCCGAAGTCAGCCGGCGTAGCGACGAGACCGCGGCCGAAATGCTGCATCCAAACGCGATTCACGAGCACTCGCGCGAGCAACGGATGTTGGCCGGAAGTGAGCCAACGAGCATACGCAAGACGTCGGCCACTGGTTGGGATCGCGGGATCGTCGGTCGCGAGGTTCGGGGAACGGCCATCGGCTATCGGTTTTCGGCCTTCGGTCAGAATGGTCAACTCCGCTGGTTCCACTTGTTGCTTCGGCGCGAAGTGTTCGCCGCGAGAAAACAAAAACGTCGGCGGAATCACGTTCGGCGTTTCGTTGAGGACCATCACGAATTCTTCGGAGGGCTTTGTGCCGCGCAGTTCGGTCGATTGCTTCGTGAAGGCGGTGACCTCTTCAAACGCTTTGTTGTCATACAGCGGCAGCGTGCCGCCGTTGACGTTGATGCTGGGATGATCCTTGAGCAACGCTTTTTGTTCGGGCGTCCGTTTATCGGCGGGTGTGTTGTGAGCGATCCGCAACGAATCGCGCAACTCGGCTGGCTTCTTTTCGAGTTCGCGTTCAAGGATTCTCTGGATGTGTTCGTCGAGTTTCTTCTGCCGGTCAGCGTCGATCTTGGCGGCTGCGGTTTCAATCTCGGCCGCCTTCGCGCGATCGGCATCGGTGTAAAGCGTCACCAAGCGACCATTCGGCACGCGCCAAGTCTTCCAGTCGTAGGCCGGCTCGAAGATCGCTCGGAAGCGGTAGTAATCGACCTGCGTGATCGGTTCGTAGCGATGGTCGTGGCATTGAGCACAGCCCAGGCTCATCCCCAACAGCGACGTCGCGACGGTCTTGATCGTCTCCGCCATCACGGCGTTGCGGGCGATGTTTTGATCGACCGCGCCGGAGGCCGTGCCATCCGGAGCCATTCGCAGAAATCCGGTAGCGACCAGCTTGTCGAGATTCTCCGGCGAGAGATTCGCGTGCGGCAGCGGCACGAGTTCATCCCCGGCCAGTTGCTCAACGAGGAATTCATCGAACGGCTTGTCGGCGTTGAAAGAGCGGATCACATAGTCGCGATACTTGAAGGCCCACGCTCGCACCGGGTCTTCGTCGGTGTAGCCGTCCG
>JAYVQJ010000912.1:0-4849 GCA_043777235.1 Planctomycetia bacterium | reverse complement strand
TTGAGCTCGATGCCGCCGATGCACGTCGATCATGCGGTCCTTGGCCAGGTGCCTCAGCCACAGATGAAACGGCATCGAGCCATTCTGAATGAAATCGGTCAGCCGACCATGAGCCTCCAGCAGCACATCCTGCACGACGTCGCTGGCATCCACTCGCTGAGCCACCGCGCGATCCAGTCGAGCCTGCACCATTCGTCGCAGCGAATCCCGATGTCGCTCCATCAATTCGTTGACCGCGTCGGTGTCTCCGCCGCGCGCAGCGTGCAGCAACTGCTGAGTCTTTTCCGAATCGGGAAGCATCTCGGTCGCCAGCCTTTCCAGGCCGATCGTTACGCGACCGCCGCCACGGCCTCGTCTTCGTTGGGGAGTATCGGCCACAACTTATCGAGGTGTGCGATTTCCAGCACTTCACGGCAATACGAAGTCAGGCCAGCCAGAGCGAACTTTCCATCCGCACCTGTCGCTCGTTTCCAAACGCGAAACAGCACTTCGATGAACGAAGAACCAAAGAATTTCGTGTAACTGAGATCGATCACAATCTTGGGCGGGTCGGCGGCTTTCGCGGCGTCCAACACAAAATCGCGAACTTGATCCAGTGCGTGCTCGTCCAGCGTTTCAAACTGCCGGCCGAACGAGATCACCGTCACGTCACCGCGTTTGTGAACTTCGGGAGTCATAGGGGAGACCATTTGGGACCGTTCATTTCGCGGAAGGGTCCGAACCGGGGGCGGTTCGGACGTCACGAATCGCGATCACAAATCTGCAAGTCCCAATGCGTGACGAGGGCATGGTAAATTTTTAGAGCACCTTGTCAACAAGGTGTCGCGCCGGTTTGGCGTCCTTATTTCACAGAGCACCCTTGCCTGTCAGCACGACACTGACGGTGCGAAACAGGATTTTCACGTCATTCGCCAAGCAACAATTCTGCAAATACAGAAGATCGAGCGCGACTTTGCGGCGGAATCCGGCGATGTCGTTGTCGTACCCGTTGAGCACCTGAGCCAACCCGGTCAGGCCCGGTTTGATCCCCAGCCGCAGCAGATAATTCGGAACCTCTTGCGACAGCGATTCAATGAACTCCGGGCGTTCGGGACGCGGACCGACCAGCGACATCTCACCGCGCAGGACATTCCAAAGCTGCGGCAATTCGTCGAGCCGCGTCTTACGGAGGAATCGGCCGATCGAGGTGACTCGCGGATCGCCCTTCGTCGCGAATTGGGCTCCGTTCTTTTCGGCGTCGATCCGCATCGTGCGAAATTTGTAGAGCACAAACGGTCGGCCATAGCACGTCGCTTGTCGGCGGTCAGTCGATTTCTGACGGCGTTCATCACCCGCAGCGTCGAACCGATCAGCGCGGCGGTCTCGCGAGGCTCTCAAGTTCAAGCCGGTACGAATCTGTCGGAACAGAATCGGGCCAGGAGACGTCAACCGGACGGCCAGCGCGACCAACAGCATCACCGGCGTGAGCAGCACCAACATGCCGACGGCACAGAATACGTCCAACGCCCGCTTTGCTCGCTGAGTCCACAAGTCGATGCTGCGAAGATGAGTCTGTGAATGCTGCGACTCAAGTCGAGTCAGCCAAGCGGCTGACGGCAGCTCTTCCGACTTCGCGTAGTTGGCGACAATCGTGGCGAATTCATCGTCCGTGGAGATCACGGCATCGGGAGGGGAGATGGTCGAAGACATGGGGCGTCGTGGTTTCCAAGTCATGGATTCAAGGAAGTCGGAAAACCATACACGCTTTATGAACGCGACCGCTTGAGCATTGCCGCAAGTGGAGTCGGATTGAGCAGTCCGAGTCCGTTCGTGTGCAAAGTGACGATGCCCCTTGTAGAACGGATCGGTCGCATCAGTGCGACGTGTTGCCAATTGGCAACATCACCAACGCTTGTGAAGCCTGCGGCCCGCGGGCGACACGAAACCGAGGAGTCCGCAGATGTCCGCTAACACCGATCTCGACTTTCGCCCGAAACTGCCGCGTGACAAATCGCCGCGCATCGGCTGCATCGGTGCCGGCTTCATCATGGCGGATTGCCATTTGGTGGCGTATCGCAATGCCGGCTTTAATCCGGTCGCAATCTGTTCCGGCTCGCGCAGCCGAGCCGACGAAGTTGCGAAGCGGCACAACATCGCGACGGTCCATGACGACTACAACGCACTGCTGGCGGACAAGAGCATCGAGGTCATCGACATCGCCGTCCCGCCCGATGTGCAGATCGACGTCGTGCGTGAAGCCGTGAAGCATGCCAATCACATTCGCGGCATCCTCGCGCAGAAACCGTTGGGCATGAATTTCAAAGAAGCCGCCGAGATCGTGCGACTCTGCCGCGAATCAGGTATCACGTTGGCCGTGAATCAAAACGTGCGCTACGACCAATCGGTGCGAGCCGCCAAGCGATTGCTCGAACGGGGCGACCTGGGCGAACCGGTCTTCGCGTCGATCGACATGCGCGCAATCCCGCATTGGATGCCGTGGCAGCAACGGCTCGGTTGGGTCACGCTGCGGATCATGAGCATTCATCATCTCGACACGTTTCGTTTTTGGTTCGGCGATCCGGAACGAGTCTTCGCCAGCGTCCGCACCGACCCGCGCACGTCGAAGAAGTTCGAGCACACCGACGGCATCTGCCTCTACATCCTCGAATACGCGAACGGTTTCCGAGCTTCATCCTGGGACGACGTCTGGGCCGGCCCGTCCATTGAAGGAGCTGCGTCCGACATCGGCATCCGCTGGCGAGTCGAAGGGACAACCGGATTGGCTCGCGGCACAATCGGTTGGCCGAGTTACCCGCTGCGCACTCCCAGTACCCTCGATTTCACGATCACGTCCTCAAACGGTCAATGGCATCAGCCGCGCTGGAACGAAGTCTGGTTCCCCGACGCCTTCGTCGGCCCAATGGCTCAACTGCTGTGTGCCCTCGAAGACGGAACACTGCCGGAAATCAGCGGCGAAGACAACCTCAAGACGATGGCCCTGGTCGAAGCCTGCTATCGCTCGGTCGCGGAGCATCGCGCGGTCTTGTTGAGCGAGATTACTGGGTGATTGCTTCCCAGCCAGAATTTGGTGGGACATTCAGACGACCGTCGAAAATCGCGCGATAATGTGAAGGCATAAATTCGGGATATCTCTTTTCGATGCGTTCCAAGTCTTGCCAAAACCATTCTTCATTGAATTGGTCGAAATCCATTGGGGAATAAAGCGCGAGGTTGTGCAGCCAATCCGCGAGTGTGCCTAAATATCGAATGCGGCGTAACTCGGCGCGCCAATACAGCGGATTCCAGATCGACCGCCATCGGATACTCCACCAAGCGATCGTCCGAATTTCGAGCATCGCCCAACCAAGCAGATACCGATACGCATTTTTGCGATGCTCGTCCATGATTCCTAACCACCAAAGTCAGCAAGAGGCAACGTCCCTCAGCTACACCAACTTCGTGATCGGCTTGCCGTTGTTGCCGATCTTGAAGGGACGACCGTCGGGTGAATGGATTTCTTTGTCGTAGGGGATGCCCATCGCGACGGCGATCGTGGCGTTGAGGTCTTCGGGAGTGACTCCGTCGGATTCGACGCGGAAGGCATCGGCGTCACTCTTGCCCCAGACTTGGCCTCCCTTGATCGGGCCGCCAGCGAGCACGCACGAGAACGCGGCCGGATGATGGTCTCGGCCGCTGTTCTGGTTGATCTCGGGGCGACGACCGAACTCGGTACCGATCACGACAAGCGTGTCTTTCAACAAACCCTTGCTGTTGAGGTCGGTGATGAGATGCGCGGCGGCATGATCGAGATCACTGCCAACGGTTCCCATCTTCGTCCACAGATCGACGTGGTGGTCCCAACTACCAAGCGACACTTCGATGTATCGCACGCCATGCTCGATCAACCGCCGAGCCAGCAGGCAGCCCTTCCCGAATCTCGTATCGCCATACGCCTTCTTCGCATCGTCCGACTCCTTGCTGATGTCGAAGGCTTTGAGGTCTTCGCTGCGCAGCAGGTGAATCGCGTCCTTGTAGAGATCGTCGTAGCCGTTGACCTTCCGGTTCTTGCCGGCCACTTTGCGGAAGTCGCTGTCGAAGGCGTGCGACAAGTCCATCCGTTTGTCGAATGCGGAATCGGTCACGTACTTCGGTGACTTCGTGTTTTGCAGGCCGAGCGACGGATCGCCGACCGGCACTGGAGCGAACTCGGCTCCGAGATAACCCGGCCCGATGCCGCCGCCGACTTGCACAGCGACCGGCAATTCCTTGTGAATCCGGCCGAGCGATTTGTGAATCCAAGAGCCGAGCCCCGGATGTCGCGTCGTCGCAATCGGCTTATAGCTGGTGCTCATCAGGTATCGAGCCGGCTCGTGAGCCGCCGTGCTCGTATTCATCGAGCGGATGATCGCCAGTTTGTCCGCGATCTTGGAAAGCTCAGACAGCTTTTCGCCGAATTGCACGCCGGAGATTTTCGTCTGGATCGGCTTTGTCTCACCCTGCACTTTGCTCTTCGGCTTCGGATCGAACGTATCGAGTTGCGACATCGCTCCTTGCATGTAGAGATAAACCAAATGCTTCGCCTTGCCGCCGCTGTTGCTCGCTGACGATGACTTGGCCGGAGCGGCTTTCTTCTTCTCGTCCGCTGCTTGGAGTGCCGCAGCGAAACCAGCCGGCAACACGGTCACGCCCAGGCAATACTTCGCCATGTCGGCCATCAACTGGCGGCGCGAGAGGTCATCGAGGCGATTCGGATCGAACTGAAACATGATTGGTCTTTCGTTTCTATCAATCACGCCACCGGGCTTGCCCCGGTGGGTTCAGGCTTTTGCGCTACTCAGACAAGTAGCGCAAAAGCCCGCGAGCCACCGGG
>JAYVQJ010000911.1:0-4851 GCA_043777235.1 Planctomycetia bacterium | reverse complement strand
TCGCTGAAGGTGCCGACGTAGAAACTGTCTTGCCACAGGCGGCCGAGATTGGCCATGTAGGCTAGGTTGTTTTGATACGCGAAGGCGACGTCGTTCGGCGATGCGTCCGGGTTGGCTCGCAGAGCGAGATGCAAGTGGTCGGGCATGACCGAGACACGGGACAGCAGGTGACCGTTCTTGGCGGCGATCTTGAAGCAGCCGTCGCGAAGCGTGCGAAAGATGTTGATATCGGAAATGCGGTGCCGGCCATCGACGACCAGCACGAGATGCAGGTTGTACCAATAACGTCCGCGAGCTGATTCAGTTGGCTGGCTCAGATCGACAGATTCGTTGCTCACTGTGAATTCGCTGAGCGACGCGGCCCAGCGAGGGTCGACGAAATGTTCCTTGACGACTTGACGCTCGATGTACGTTTCCACGTCATCACGCGTGTTGTCACCGACGCTGCGGACGGCGACCTTGCGGCTGAACGGCATGTTGAGCCGAGCGTTTCGCAGCGCGTGGTCGAGCCGGCCCTTGGCTCGCGTGGCGACGAACATCGGACTGACGTCGGGCCGAGTGCTGAAGAGAATCTGAACCAACTCCGCCGTCCAACGCGTTTCGAGGACTCGCAAGCCGTCGGATTCCCACAGCGGCTTCGTGGCCTCGATCAGTTCGGTCGGCCGCGTTGCGAAAGCGGAATCGGACGGCCAACCCGTCCACGAATGGCGAAGTTGAAACGCTGGCTTCGCAGTTCAAGGATCGTAGGTCGGGACAGGCATCGTGTCGGCTCGCGGCGCTGCTGTTACGAGTTGCTCGGTGAAGACATTTCAAATTCGATTGGTCGTCTATTCTCGCCGTCTAACACCGGTCAGTTTGAATGCTCAAGCCAGCACTTCCGTGACCACTCGCGCCGTGTCGGTCGCATCGATCAGCGATTGCGGTGCGGCGTTGCGAGTGAACGTCAACTTCTTCGGATCGAGGCCGAAGAGGTGCAGCAACGTCGCGTGATAGTCGTGATGCGTGACGACCCCTTCGATCGCGCGATGCCCGAACTCGTCGGTGGCTCCGTAAGTGTGGCCGGCTTTGAAGCCGCCGCCGGCGAACCACGAGGAGAACCCGTAGGTGTTGTGATCGCGGCCGACGCGATCGGGGCCGGTGTCGTTTTGGATGACCGGCAGGCGTCCCATCTCGCCGCCCCAATGCACGACCGTCGAATCGAGCAGTCCGCGTTGCTTGAGGTCTTTGACGAGTGCGGCACAAGGTTGGTCGATGCGCAGGCAGGCTTGAGGTAACGCGCCGCGCAAGGCCCCGTGATGGTCCCACATCTGCGCGTACGAGTAGACCGAGACGAACCGCACTCCGCGCTCGATCAGCCGTCGCGCGAGCAAGCAGCGCGTCCCGAAGTCGCGAGTCTTTTCGTTATCGAGTCCGTAGAGTTTCTGAGTCGCCTCGGTTTCCTGCGACAGATCGAGAGCCTCTTTGGCGGCCGTCTGCATTCGAGCGGCCAGCTCATACGACGCGATGCGAGCTTCGAGGTCGGTCTCGCCGGGATGCCGTGCGAGATGCTCACGATTGAGCTTCGTGACGAATTCGAGATACCGCTCTTGCGGAAGTCCTTTGAGTTGCGGCGGCGGATCAAGATTGAGAATGCGCGGCTCGCGCGAGCGAACGACCGTCCCTTGATACAACGCCGGCAGCCAGCCGTTCGACCAGTTGTGCGTGCCGAGCACGGGCAGTCCACCCGGGTCGGTCAGCACCACGTAAGCAGGGAGATCTTGGCTTTCGGTGCCAAGTCCATACGTCAGCCAACTTCCCAGCGACGGGCGGCCCGCTTGCGTGCGGCCGGTGTTGAGCGCGTACAACGACTCGCCGTGATTATTCACACCGGTGGTCATCGAGCGAATCAGCGTGATGTCATCGGCGATCTCGCCGAAGTGCGGCAGCAGTTCGGAGAAGTCCATGCCGCAGTCACCGTGTTTGCGGAACCGCCACGGGCAGCCGAGCACTCGCGAACTGGCCTCGGCCGCGTTGTCGTATTTGATGTCGCCGGGAAACTTCTGGCCGTCGAGTTGATTGAGCACCGGCTTTGGATCGCATAGGTCAATATGACTAGGACCACCTTGCATAAAGAGCGAAATCATGGCTCGCGCTTGAGGCTCGCTGACAGCCGGCTTCGGCAGAAGATCGTACGACTTCTTTTCGAGTTCCGGCCGCACGTTCTCGGCGAGGACTCCCTCTTGCCGCAACATCCAAGTCAGCGCGACGGAACCGAGGCCCAGTGCCTGAGCCGCGAGAAAATGTCGTCGAGAAGAACTGTCGCCGCGCATGTCCGACTTCCGAGGTTTTCGTGTTCGACGATTCGTCAGCGGCCCTTCTTGGCCGTGCCGGCCTTGACGCTCATCTCGATGACCTTGAAGTCCTCACCTTCCTTCTTGATTCGGAATGTGATCGTCGCGCTGTCAGCGTTGCGAAGTGTCAGCACTTTCACACCACTATCATTCTTCGAACTGACTCCTTTGATGCCGGCGAACGTCTTCTTGAGTTCGTCGATTTGCTTCTCGGTCACTTTGCCGTCGCGGATGTCACCGAGCACCCCTTTGCATTTCGGGCTGATGAATTCCGTCAGGCTTGAGGTGTCTCCCTTGAGAGCTTGAATCACGACAGACTCCGCCGAGAACTCTGCAGTGCCAGCGGCCGACTGTGGAGTTTGCGGCGTTGAACTTCCACCGGCTGCTCCCGTGAAACCGCCACCTGGTGCGCCGATTCCAGCACCCGGTGCCGCACCTGCGGCGGCAGCAGCACCTGCACCGCCGGGTGCAACCGCGAGTCCTGCACCGGCCGGAGGCATCGGATTGGCACCGGCCGCTGCACCTGCTGCACCGCCTGGTGCAACCGCGAGTCCCGCTCCTGCTGGAGGCATGGGATTGGCACCAGCCGCAGCGGCTGCACCGCCTGGTGGAACCGCAAGTCCCGCGCCTGCCGGAGGCATCGGGGTCGCGCCGGCAATTCCGCCAGCTCCACCCGGAGGCATCGGTGCTCCTGCGGCTGCCAGAGCTGCTGAATTCGTACCTGCGAGTCCTGCTCCTGCTGGTGCTGTCTGAGCCGCTCCATTTGGTGCCGCGCCTCCGGGAGCTTGCATCATCGCAGCACCGGCTGGCATTGCAGCGCCGGCTGGCATCGCACCGCCTGGAGCACCACCGCCGGCTGGAGCCGCATTCGCTTGAGCTTGATTCGCCGCAGGAGTCGGTTCCTCCGAAGAACAGCCAACGAGTCCGATTCCCGCCAGCGACAACAACCCCATCGCGGCTGCAGACTGACGAAAGGCTTTGAGTTGGGACAACCAGCCGGATCGAAATAGGACGCGAGACATGAGACATCTCCAGCGTGAAGACTTTAGAAACCGCAGTCGCACATTGCGGCGCGGCGGAACATCGTCAGCAGCCTAACTGTTTCTAGGTCGAACGTCACGTCTTTGTTGGAAAACGCTCACGATCGGCAGCGTCGTTACGCTGAAAATTGCCCTGTTTCTCGCTCAACCAACGAACTCGTTTCCGACCTTTCGCGCGCGTTCTGGCTTATCGAGGTTGATACCGAGCGCGATTCCGGTTTCGACGAGAAGATTCCAGCCAGCGGCCATTTGGACGAATCCGGAAAGATCGTCGGCGTCAGGAATCACGATCGTCGGGAACGGCGTCGGCTGTGACGAGACAGCGATCACGGTCAGTTTGACTCCCTTGACGAGCACGTCGTCGAACTTCGACATCGAACCGGGATACGGATCGAGCCAGATCACGACATCGTTGGCATCCATGACTTCCTCAATGCCATGAACGGCATAAGTCCCTTCGAGAAAGTCCGAACGTTTGCGAGTGATCTCGTTGGTCTTCAGCGTTAGCTCTTCCGCGACCCCATCGTTGCGGCCGGCCCAAAAAATCGTGCGAGCGTTCGCCAGCTTCGTCACCAACTCCGGCGGAATCGACGTCGTCAGTGCTTCTCGGAACTGAGTGGCCAGCGTCGGCAGTTTCGATCCGAGCATCGGCTGCTTCGCGGCATGTTCCAGGAGTGCTCGATGAAACAGAGTTTGTTCAATCACGCTCTTAGTCGCCGCGACCGCTCCTTCGGGACCGCATGACAAAACGAACGCTCGATGCGCCAACGAGCCGAGCTTCGAGTCCGGGAACGCGGTCAGACTGAAGAGGTGCGAATGACCTCGCTCGCGCAGCGACTGATAGAGGTCGATCACTTCCGCCGTGCGTCCCGAATTCGACAGTGCAAACACGGCCCATTGTGCGAGATCGTCTTCTTTCGATTGCCTCCCAGCTTCCGTGTGCAACTGCAACGGCCAGCCTTGGCGTCGCGCGTGAGCGATCGCGTTCTTCGCCGGGAAGATCCGACTGGAACCTTCACCAGTCATCAGCAATCGTCCGACGCTGGCAATCTGCAGCGCGACGTCGATCGCTTGGTTCGGATTGAACTTCGCAATGATGTCCGGCGTGTCGAGCATGTCTCGCACAAGAGCAAAGCGTTGGTAGCGTTCATCGGTCACGTTCATCGGGTGTCGTCCTTCGGTACAAAAGTTGGTCGATTGTAACAGCCGTTGTTGCGATGCTTCAGGCTCGTACCGTTGCAAGGTTGGCGAATTCGTCGCGCTGCAGAAACGGTAGGGTGGTGTCGAGTCATCGAGACCCACCGGAATGCCGCGCGTGTGGCGGGTCTCGATGACTCGACCACACCCTACGTTTGAAAAACTAACGAGGCGTCGCCTCAGCCTGTGAGCCGGCACGCGCTAGCGCAATGGCACTTACTTTACTAACCCGCAGCGTCAGCGAGGGCGATGACAAGAGGCGTTTCCCTTTGTTTCCCTCGCTG
>JAYVQJ010000910.1:0-4861 GCA_043777235.1 Planctomycetia bacterium | reverse complement strand
CCCCGGTTTTTGCGGCACGAACCGGGGCTAGCGCCGCGCGGCTAATTCTGGGACTTCGTATCAGGACGGGCCGGAGCGCCCATCCTTCGTATCGCGATGTGGGTTACTTCTCCGGCAGCTTGGCACCTTTGTCGAGATGTTCTGGGATGCCGAGCAGCTTCGGGTCGGTTGTGTTGTCGCTGGTGATCTCCGGGATGGGATTGGTGTCGAGCCATTCGGCCAATGTGATCTTACCTTCCGCCGGGTATTGGAAATTGCCGGGGACAAGTATCGGACCAAGCCACAGTTCCGAATTCTCTTGCAGCGTTCGTTCGCGGATTCGCAAGGCGTAGACGATGCCGTATTGCAGCGAACCTTGCACGGACGCTTCCGACTGCATTGCCCCGGTGTAGACGTAGATGGTGCCATTGAGCGCGAGTTCCGCTTGGCCGGCGAAATCTCCGAGACGGTACTTTGCGGCCCAACGATCGCCGGATTCCAGCACTTCGAAGTGGACCGGCTCGTCGCCCGCCAGCGGCTCTTTGCGATCACCCGTGCGTCGAGTGAGCAGCACGTCGGTCATCAACTGATCGGAGAACAGCGACGGAGTTGCTTGCCGAGCGCGTTCGATTTCGAGTCGCACGAAGAGTTGCGAACTGGAGACGGTTTGTCCCAACGTCAATGGCTGATCGTGCTCGTCGGTGAGCGAGAGCTTCATCACGGCCGTTCTGTAGTAGCCGCCGTTGAAGAGTTTCTCGTTCCGTTCGTCGTTGCCGCGATAGTAGGTGCCACCGAGTCCCGCCGCTCCGCGCGGTCGCAGCGGCCGCGGCTGCGCACCTGTCAGTGTTGTGGGGCGCGACTCGCCGGTTGATCCGGCCTCACCGAGTTTCTGCGTTGTGTTCGCCAATTCCGCCGACAGCCGCATCGAGAACTCGACGACGTCCCACAACAGCGTGCCGAGGAGGACCGCCACAAAGCCGGCTGCCGAAACTCGCGGACATCGCGCGCGGAGTCGCGGCCAGATGCCTCGCGACCAGCGCGACGATTCGGTCGGGACGCGCCGCAGACGTTCCACGAATCCAACAAACACGGCGAAGCACAACAACAACAGAACCTTCGGCTCGCCTCCGAAAACGCCCAGCCGTGTCCACAGGTCGTCGCCGTAGCGCGACAAGAATTCGTCGCGGCCTGACGGAGGCGTCTTCTCCGGCCAAGGTGCGCGCGCAGCGACCCAACGCCGGAGAATGACGACCTCTTGATCGCTCAGCCGGCCTCCTTCTTTGGGCATGACAATCGTTGGATCGTCACTCGTCACGCGCCGCAGCAGCTCGCTCACGCCGGTTGAAGACTCGACAAGTTTCTTGCCAGACAAACCACCTTGCAGAGCAAACGACTTTTCATCGAGCCGTAAGCCACCTTGTTGTTGCTGCGGGCCGTGACAATTCCAACAACGAGCTTTGAAGATCGGCGCGACCTCTTTGTGGAAGTCGATCGCCATTGGTTTCGGCGGGTCCTTCGCACAACCTGCCAGCAGCAGGAACAGCAGCACGCCGATGGTTCTGCACGTCACGGTGATCACTCGCGTTCAAACAGATAGTCCCAGAGCGCGGCGTCTTGGCCGGAGACCTTCAGCTCGGCAAATTGGTAGCGGCATTTGCCGAGCAACTGCTCCGGCTTGTCGAAGTAACTGTCGAGCAGCCCCTTCACCGACGCTTCGATCGGAGCTTTGTCATCGCGTGCCTGAAAGTGCGACAGCGCCAGAACGCGATAGGTGCCGGGCTTGAGTGCCGTCGATTCAAAGTTCCCGGCGTCATCGACGATCGCGACGTCGCCTCCCAATGCTCGCAAGCTGGCGGCGGCGACTTGGCCGTCGGCATCCGCATCGGCCGAGCGAAAACCGGTGACGGCTAATTTGGTCGTGCCCGATCGCTTCTCTGGAAGCAACAAGACGCGAGCACCTCGGTCGGGCTTCCGTTCTCCGGAGTCCGTTTGATAGGTGATCCGACCATGCACGCCAGCAGTCTGCTTTCCGGCAGTCGTCGCTCCGTTGGGCGAATTGGACTTCGCAACCAGCGGCTTGCCATCAACACCGAGAGGCTCTTTGGAAACGCTGACCGCAGACCGATCCCAACGACCAGCGACGAAGCCGACCATGACGCCGAGTAACGAGGCAATCACGATCCAACTCATTCCGTAGCGTCGTGTCGTCACGCGACCGATGTCTCGCTGTCCAAGCGGCATCTCGAAATCAACAACGGGTTGTTCGACGGACGGATCGCGTGCCGGCACAAGATTGGCCAGCGATGCCAATTCCTGCATCGACGCCGCTTGAGCCGGCTGACGCGGATCATGCACTTCCATCGGAATCGGTTTCGAGATCACGACCGGCTCAAATCGAATCGGCACAGGAGCTGGCAACGGCGCTGCCGGCGAGAAGGTCGGCGGCTTTGGCGCGATCGCATCTCCTTCCGGGACAGCGACGGCGGACTCCGGTTCAAGCACGGCCGCGTTCTGGCCGAACATCGCCAACTCTTCCAACGCGGTCGCCAGCTTCGAGTCCCTGAGGTTGAGCTTCAATTCAGGCAGCGGCTGAACATTGCCCTCAGGATCGGGAACACGAATCGTCCGGCCGCACGTCGGGCAGTCCACGAGCATTCCCGACTTCGTGTGCGAGATGCCTAGAAACTGTCGACAGTGTTCGCAACGAAACTTGATGGGCATGGAAGGTCAGGCGTCAGAGGTCAGACAAGTAAGGAACGAATTCAGCGTGGAGTTGTGTTGTCGGTCTGCGATTCGTGGATCACTCGCCAGGCTAGCAGCGCGACGAGCGCGACGAAATTGATGACCCAAGCCGAGGCGGCCACCAAGAACACGCCCCAAACTCCGAAGGCTCCGTTGCTGTCACTGACAGCTTGCAAGACCAGTGAGATCACGCATGCCAGCAATGCGACGAACGTCAACACGGCTCCCGTCCAAAATAAGCGGGCAATCCAAGTTCGAGTGTTTTGCATGACGGGTCCGATTGGGATCAAAGATTCGTGGTCAGGCTTGCCAAGTGAAAGTAGACCGGTCACTCCGTGACCGGAACCTTCGCGTCACGGAGTGACTCGCCTACGGTCATCTCAGTGAGACTTCCCGATTGGGCAACATCTTCCGCTCCGGCTGGATGCCGTCAAGCCGCGAGGCAACTCGATCCAGTTCTTCCGAGACATTGCTGTTGGCCAGCGATAGACTGCGACTCGAATTCTCCGGTGTCGGCGAGCTGCCTGCACCACGATCGTTGGTCCGAGTCGCTTGCCATGAATGTTGAAGAATTTCAGAAACGTGACCTGAACCGCCGACAGTTTTTGGGCCGCAGCGCTCAGAACGCCGCCGGAGTTGCTGCCGGCATGGTCGGTTTGGCGGGAGCGACCGCGTTGGCCAAAGGAGTCGCGTCGGAACGAGTTCGCCTCGCGGTGATCGGCGTGCGAAATCAAGGCAAGGCATTGGCGAGCGGTTTCGCATCGTTGCCGGATGCCAGCATCGTGACACTGTGCGACGTCGACGAGAACCTCTTGCCGGCCGCCGTCCAAGCGGTTCAGAAAGTTCAAGGGACGACGCCAAGTACAGAGCAAGACTTCCGCAAGGTGCTCGACGATCCGAAGGTCGATGCGGTCGTGATCGCGACTCCCGATCACTGGCATGCGGCGATGACGACACTGGCCTGCGAAGCGGGCAAAGATGTGTATGTCGAGACGCCCGTTTGTCATTTCGGTGACGAAGCCGCGCGGATGATCGAGGCCGCGCAGACGAATCACCGCGTCGTCGCGGCAGGCTTGTCGCAGCGCAGTGGCCAACATTTCCAATCAGCTATTCGATTGGTGCAGAGCGGTCAGCTCGGACAAGTGACGCTCGCGAAAGCGTGGTTCGTGCAACGACGACAACCACTCGTGCCGACGCTGTCTGTTGAGCCGCCTGCCGGAGTCGACTTTGAATCATGGCTCGGCCCTGCTCCGCGTCGGCCGTTCTTGTCGGATCGTTTTCACTTTCACTGGCGCTGGTTCTGGGATCACGGCCACGGCGAACTCGGAGCGTGGGGTTCGCAGTTGCTCGACGTCGCCCGCTGGGGACTCGATGCCGCTTGGCCTCAGCGAGTCGCCGCGACGAACGGCCGGCGAGTCATCGCGGACGAAGCACAGACTCCCGATTCGCTGCAGGTGCAATTCGACTGCGGCGACAAGACCGTGATCTGGGAGCATCGCACCTGGAGCAATCATGCTCCCGAAGGTCGCACCGCCGCCGTCGCATTCTTCGGTGAGCGCGGTACGTTGGTCGTCGATCGAGGCGGCTGGAAGGTCTACGACTCGAAGGAGCCACAGACATCCGACTCCAGCGAATTGGCTCTGCCGCATCTCGCCGACTTCATCGCGGCGATCAAAGAGCGACGTGCTCCGATCGCGGATTTGGAAATCGGCACGGTCTCAGCGGGCTGGGGTCAACTCGCGGCAATCTCGCACCGCTTGGGCCGCGAGATACTGGTTGATGTCACAACCGGCCAACCGCGCGGCGAGGATGCACTCGCGCTGTGGCAGCCGGCGTCTAAGTAGACCGGCTGAGAAAGTAGACCAGTCACTCCGTGACTGGAATCTTCGAGTCACGGAGTGACTCGCCTACTTTTCTCGGCGGGTCGACTTAGCGACGCTGTGTAACGCAGTTCGTTACTGGACTGCTTGATCCGCAAAAGTCGTACACAGCGTGTCAAGTTTGATGAGCCGGCACGCGCTAGCGTCCGGTTCGGAATGTCGACGGACTCTCGAACCGGACGCTAGCGCGTTCCGGCTGATTTGGTCTGAGGCGAAGCCTCGTTAGAAGTGATCGGCATCGGACTCAACACCGGAATCAC
>JAYVQJ010000909.1:0-4863 GCA_043777235.1 Planctomycetia bacterium | reverse complement strand
GGCAGACTTGCCTCCCGACAATTCGAGCGTTCGCTTCACGACGACGGACGGAGTCTCGCCACCTCCGATCACAACCAGCCGACCTTTCGGAAGCTCGGCTTGCGGGTCTGCCAGCAATGCGGCGGCGATCAACCAGATTCCCATGAGCGTCTCTCCTGAAATCGTCTTAATGACCTTTACGGCTCGTCGACTTTCGCCGGCGGTCGCAGGCTTTCGAGTTGTTCCATCAACTGAACTTTGTGGGCTTGCAGTCGAGCGATCGTGGCTCGCGAGTGCGCTCGCGTCGTGGCCAAGTCGCCGATCGCGAGCAGTCCGATCCAAATGCAGAGACAGCCGATCGCTCCCCACAAGATCGTCGAGCCGAGCGGGCCAAGCTGCTTCCAGACGATCGGCAAATCCGCGATCGGAATCAGAAGCCCAACCAGCGCGATCAGTCCCGAAGTTTGTGTGCGACGACGATACCGCGCCTGGAAGTAACGGAGTTCGCGCGGGTCGTTCGCGAACTCGATCTTCTCATGGAGCCAAGCAATTCGATGAGGAAATTGCAGCAGCACCCCCAGCAGCATCACGCATCCGCCGAAGATCGCGGAGATCGCGGATATGGCATCAGGTTTCAGATCGGGTTGCATGAGAAGCTCAGCCGTTTTGAGTTTTGGACGAGTCGCTCCGCCGAAATCCTACGCACGCCGTTCGGCTAAAAACACTTTGATGGCTTCGACCTGCCGGTACTCGCCGCGGGTGCCGCACATTTGGCCGTTCTTGAACCAGCCGGTCCAACCGAACCGGCACAAGTACGCCGAATAATACACGTCAAAGCGGTCGGCCCCTTCGGACAGCTCGATCCAGATCGCTTCGACTCGACGGTTCTGTCCGCGAGTTCCGCAGTACTCGCCCTGATCGATCCACGGCGTGTCTCCCTTCACCGCGAGATGAGTTTTGTATCGCAGGGCGACCCCCTCGACGGGCGGATTCAATCGCAACGAAAAGCCTTCGAGCCGTCGTCCGGTTCCCGCCGCGCCGCATTCGTCGATCTGCGATCGCCACGGCGTATCGCCCCGTTCTTGCACATGCGCCAGTGCTTCGGCTTGGACGAGTCGGCTCGGTTTCGGCAACGTCGCGGACGATTCACCGGCGAGATCGCCCCGCATGAAGCCTTGCAGGTACGCCTCGGCCTTCTCGCGGAGCACGCTCAGTCGCAACGCTCGATTCGCATCGCGCGTGTCAGCCGTCGCCGTGGCGATTTCGCCGAACGCTCGAATCACTCGGACGAACTGCGGCCCCAGCGGCGTTCCACTGCCGATCGCCGAGCGGAAATATTCGTCGCACCAGCGTGTCGCGGCGTCGAACGCCTCCGTCAACTTCGCCGATTCGTCCACGCTGTCCGTCATGCTGTCATCCTGCTTGAGACTGGTCACTTGCGGTCTAGGCGGATTATGAGTCTCATCGCGAACCGGCACAACATGGGCGGGAGAAGGCTCGATGTTCAAATCACTGCACGCGATCAGGTCTCGATTTCAAATTTCAAATTTCAAATTTCAAATTGGTCGTTGGAAGATCGGATTCATCGGCTTATTGACTGTTGCTCTGCTTGTCGCAGGTGGGCTCGACGGCCGAACGGAAGACACGGTCTATCAGCACGGCGCGGTTGCCGCCGATCATGCGCTGGCGAGCGAGGTCGGCGTCGAGATTCTGCGAAAGGGTGGCAACGTTGTGGATGCGGCGGCGGCGGTGGGCTTCGCGCTATCGGTGCTGCGACCGGCGAGTTCGGGAATTGGCGGCGGCGGATTCATGCTGATCTGGGATGCGAGGGAGCAACGCTGCGTCGTTCTCGACTACCGCGAGCGAGCGCCGCTCCGAGCGACCGCTGAGATGTTTTCCGTGGGGCACGTTTCCAACGTGCCGGGCCAAACAAGTCAGGTTGAAAGCCTGCCCCACGCCAGCGTGCGCGGACCGCTGGCTGCGGCCGTTCCGGGACACGTCGCCGGGTTGTGTTATGCGATCGAGAAATACGGACGGCTGCCGATCGCCGACGTCGTGGCTCCGGCCATTCGGCTGGCTCGCGACGGAGTGCCGGCCGATGCGCAGTACGTCAAGACGATGAAGTCGTCGGCAGCAACGTGGTCGAAATGGCCGAAAGAATTTCGAGACAAGTTCGCGGCGTTTCACGACTCGTATCTGTTGCCGGGTAAGTCGATCAAAGTCGGTGACATGGTGACTTCGCCGCAGTTGCCTGCGTTGGAACAGATCGCGGCTCGCGGAGCCGCTGGTTTCTATACCGGTGCCGTCGCCGAGTCGCTCCTCGAGCTGAGTCGGCAGAACGGTGGGCTGCTTACGGCCGAGGACTTTCGCGACGTGCAGCCCGTGCGACGCGAACCGCTCAAGCTGAACTATCACGGTTACGACGTGCTGACGATGCCCCCACCGTCGAGCGGCGGGATCGCAATGCTCACAACGTTGCAGACTCTCGAAGAACTGGAAGCCAAAACACCGACCTCTTCTGAGGCTGATGCGGCGCATCGACTGACCGAGGCGTTCAAGCACGCCTTCGCCGATCGTGCCGAATTCCTTGGCGATACGGATTTCGCCGAAGTGCCAGTCGCGAGGCTCATCAGCCGCGAACACGCGCGTGAACTCGCTTCGCGGATTGACCTGAAGCAGACGCAACCGACGAAGAGTTACGGTCGATTTGCGCCGGTCAACGATGCGGGAACAACGCATTTCTCCGTCATCGACGCGGAGGGCAACGCGGTGGCATGTACCGAGACGATCAACACCGAGTACGGCAGTTGGATCGTCGAGCCGAAGTTCGGCATCCTGCTCAACAACGAGATGGACGACTTCGCCGCCGTCCCCGGTCAACCAAATGCGTTTGGCCTGATTCAAGGTTCCGCGAACGCGATCGCTCCGCGCAAGAAGCCGCTCTCCAGTATGACGCCGACGATCATCGTGAAGGACGGCAAGGCCGTGTTCGCACTCGGAGCCGCAGGCGGGCCGCGAATCATCACCGCCACAACGCAAGTGCTGCTCAATCTGATTGATCGCCGTCAGACACCAAACGCAGCAGTCGAAGCCCCGCGATTGCATCATCAATGGTTGCCAGACGTGCTCGATCTCGAACCTCGCCTGCATCGCGATTTGCGCGAACCACTCACGATGCTCGGTCATAAGACGCAAGAACGAACCGGCAACGCGGTGACACAAGCGGTCTCGCGAGGAACAGACGGCCTGCGAGCGGGCAGCGACGCTCGCAAAGGAGGCCGGCCAGCGGGCTGGTGAAGGAACACCGCACAACAATCCCGTTCAGTTTGATGAGTGGATTCGTCTGGCCCCATTCCTCTGGCAAGTTGTGTTTGGCCAGAGGAATGGGGCCAGACGAATAAAAAATGGAAAGAGAAGTTGTCATGTTTCTGGTCGGCTTCCGTTTGCGACTTGCGTGTCTGCTGAGTCTCGTCGTCTTCACGCATAACCTGTCGGTCGCAAGTGAGGAAACGCTGACGACGGACCTCGATCCAAGTTGGTTGGCAGCGACGAAGAATCCGCAGACCGGTTTGCTGTCGCGCAACATTCGTCCGGAGGAAGCGGCTGGGTACTTCTCGATTTTGAATCACGCTCGGCAGTTGCCGCTGACGGAACTCAAGTTGGCAGCGAAGCAGTTTCAGACAGAGCGGCTGCCTGTGATTCGACGCGATCCAGAGTACCGCGCGTATTTTCGGAAACCGGATGCTGAGTTTCCGACGTTCGCGGACTTGTACCGCAACCCAGAGATTTATCACGGCCAGCTTGTCACGTTTCGAGGACATCTGCGCCGGTTGATTTCGTCGCCGGCTGGGGAGAATCCGCACGGCTTTCAACAACTGCATGAGGCTTGGTTGTACGCAGACGGTGCTCAGCAGAATCCCGTGGTCGTGGTCTGTACGGAGCTACCGCCGAACATTCCGACGGGGACCGATATCCTCATCGACTTCGTGTCGGTGACGGGCTACTTCTTCAAGCGGTACGGCTATGAAGATCGGAGCGGCCAGCCGCGATTTGCGCCGTTGATTTTGGCACAGCGTTTGGAATGGACTCCGCGACCACCACGTTCCGAGTTGGCGTCGAGCGGCATGATGTTTGGACTCACGTTGGGAGTTGGTGTTCTGGTTGCGGTGGTGTGTTGGCAGGTCGCAAGGTCACGGCGGATCGCACGAATTTCCGGCAAGAATCCTGTCTCCGATGATCAATCCGCCGAGTCATCGTGATCCTCACAACGATCGCTAATGGCATGAGACGCATGATCGACATTGCCGCTCACAAGCCTTGCGGGATTAGACGGAGGGGCTGTTGAAGAGCGGCAAATCTCGCCGGTTCCGGTAAGTTTCTGTTGAATTTCCGTCGCTTAGCGGCGATAAGTTTCCGTAGTGCTGTCGCGCGTGTACCCGTTCCGTTGCGACGCATTGTCTCTGTCAAAGGAATTCGCACATGTTCTGTCGTTGGCATCCCTGGGCTTTGGTTGGAGCGCTGGTGGTGAGCTTGATGGCTCCCGGATTCTCGGCCGACTCGAACAAAGAAACCAAACGGAAAGTGATCCCGGCTCAGAAGGTCGATGAGTCGCTCGATCACATCGACGTCTTCGAGGGAATCGAAAAAGGCGTGCTAGATGTGAAGATGATTCCCAAGGACGCGATGGGCGGGAACATGCTCATCGAGAACAAAGGGGACAAGCCGCTCAACGTTGATTTCCCGGCCGCGTTCATTGGGAAGCAAGTACTGAAACAGTTCGGTGGTGGTGGTGGTGGTCGTGGTGGTGGCGGCCAAGGTGGCGGTGGCTTCGGCGGCGGCCAGCAAGGTGGCGGCCAAGGTGGTGGTCAGCAGCAAGGCGGCGGT
>JAYVQJ010000908.1:0-4863 GCA_043777235.1 Planctomycetia bacterium | reverse complement strand
TCTTCTCCTGTGGTGTGATATCTGGGTTGGCGGACTTCTCGTGATGCAACGGCCGCTTCAAGCGAAGCCCTTGGTCGAAATCGTCATTGGGGTTTTCGGGATTGTGTGTTCGGGTTTCGTTGATGGCACCGCCGTCGTCCCTTCCATCCGGGCCGACGCTGTAAATGACGAGATCGTCGCCGTCACGCTTCATGAGCAGCAACTCGCCCGTTTTTTCCAACGGGTCAGTTGGAGGCTCGTCGAGGATGTTCGGCACCAGATCTGTCAGCGTTGCAGGCCAATCTCCGTGCAAGTGATGGTAACGCTGACACGCCAACATCGCCGACACCGCCGCACGCTTCGCGGCCTCGCACTGCATCGCGATGTCTGCCTGTTCGAAGGCCCGTAACATCGACTGGGCCAGCAACGTCGATGGAAGGATTCTTTCCAATTCCTGTGGCGACATGCTCGGCGGTGTGCTGAAAGGCAAGTCGTACAAGCGGAGATTTCCGCTGGCAAAGGGCGCACGATCGCGTACCGGTTTGTCGATCTCCGAGAGCCAGTTTTTGAAGGCGTGTTGAATCACTCGCCATGAGAGTTCCGGTTCGCCGATGACGTACAGCGAGGATGAACGAAACTTCCAAGCGTCCTCGCCGTCTTCATTGAGAAAGCCCTCTGCGGTGAGAAGTTCCTGAAGCGATCCTGAGTCCTTCAAAACGTTTTGAATGGCAACGTATTCGGCCTTGATCGCCACGGAATTTGCCGGGGTCAACTGGTCGGCCTCACGAAACTCCACTTGCGCCTTTCGCAGCAAATCGGCAGTGACCGCCGGCTGCGCGGCCCAGCGATTGATCCCGTCGCTGACGTTGATAAAGCAATAGACTCCAAACCGCCGCTGAATGATGCTCCCGTTTTGTTCGAGATGTCGACTGGCGCGTACCGCAGCGAGCAACCATCCCCAAGCCGCTTCGAAATCTCCTTCGGAAATACACTTTTCCGCTTGGTATCTCGCTAAGAAAATGAACGAGTGAGCTGCCGCAAATTCTTCGAGTGGTGAATCGTACTGGAAACGAAAGTCCTTCGGCTGAATTAACACGGCTTGCGAACGCTCGGTCCCCTTTCGCCATTCGGCGAGTGCGGGCTGATTATCGTCCAGCCATTTTCGATCGTACGCCGAGGCATGCGACCAACCATGTGTTAATGCCTCATCAAGGCCACCAAAGTAAGGAAAGGGGTGATGCAACAATGCCGCCGAGGCATACTGCGTCATCGCGTTTTCTTCCGGAGCGATGTCCACCGAGGCAAACGCTTCGACATCAAATGGATTGTTGATGTGTGGCACCGCTGAGATGCGATAGCCTCGATACAAGAACGGTGACAAAAGGAGCGACCCGAGCAACAACAGCGGCAACGCGACCTTGGGATGCAGCCACCAGAGCAGCCGGCTGGGCTTCTCGGCCGGCAACGGTTTCAGGTCCGGTATCTCGTGAGAATTGGACATCCCATCGTCCTGTCGGTTTGCCTTTGAAACTCACTCGCCAACGTAGCGGCCGGCCGTTGGTTCGGAAAGCAGATCGCGGAGCGCCCACACGTCGGCGTCCGAACGAAGGGGTTACTTTTTCTCCAGCGGCACTGTCTCTTGTCCTGGCGAGGCGGGACTCTTGATGGGGCGTTTCAATCGAAATCCTTCGTCGAAGGGATCACCCGCTGGGGACTGTCCGAACTTGCCGCCATCATCAAGTTGATTCGTCCCCACGCTGTAGATGAGGAGTTCGTCGCCGTCCCGTTTCAGCAGCAGAGTCTCGCCCGATTTTCCGAAAGGATCGGCGGGCAATTTCGGGAGAATGTCCGGCATGAGGTCTTCCAACTTGGCGGGCCAATCGCCGTGCTGGCGGTGATAGAGTTGGCTGGCCAACGCCAACATCAATGCCGCTTGGCGAGCGGCTTCTCGCTGAACCGCGAGATCAACGGAGTCCATTGCTGGCAACAACAGCCGCACATAGCTCGGGGCGAACACGGCATCGTTGAGTTTCTCCGGCGTGATCGGCGGGACGGTTCCCGGAGTGGGTTCAAAGAGTTTGAAAATGCCGACTCGCTTCGGGCGATCTCGAAGGGGCTTGTCGATGTGTGCGAGTAGGTTCTCGAACACCAATCGACATGCTCGTTGCGAGTATTCCGGCTCGCCCAACAGAAAGGGAAAAGGGCCGGCGGGCTGATCCGTTGCTCCCATTTTTTGAAACGCATCGCGATCGTGGCCCAACCGGTCGATCAATTCCCTCATGACGAGGTACTCGGATTTGAGCGACACCGATTGCGGAGCCGTGAGGGACCAGTCGTGATCGAGCGCGGTCAGAGCCGTTCGCAGTTGCTCCGCATCGACTCGCGGGTCTTCCGCCCAGGCCATCAGTTTTTGTGAGACCACGCTGTGAATTGCCAATCCGACATATCGCTCAACCACAACTCCGTGTTGCCCGCTGTGACGGCTCGATCGGTACTCTGCCCGCAACCATTTCCAGGCCGCTTCGACGTTACCGTCATGCAATTCTTTCGCGGCTCGAAGCTGAACCAAGCGTGAGAACTCGCGCATCTTTTGAACGTGCTCAAGCGGCGTGTCGAATCGCATTTCCTTCGGCTGAATGAAGAGAATTTGCTCCCGTTCTGTCGCGAACTTCCATTCGTCCAACGCCGACGCATTGTCATCGACCCACTTGCGAATCGGCTCGCTGGCCTGTTCCCATCCGCCGTCTAATGCCTTTTCGAAATCGTCGAGCGTCCACTGACCACGGCGATAGAGAGCGATTGCAGATCGGTAGAGATCGGCTCCGTTTTCCTCAGGCGTCAGCGCGACCGTCCCAAACTCGGTGACGTTGAACGGCTCGTCGATTACCGGCAACTTGGCGATGCGGTAGCCTCGGTACAGAAACGGTGATAGCAGCACCATCACCAGCAGAGTGAGCGACAACGCGACTTTCGGATGCAGCCACCACAACCATCGGCTCGGCTTCGCGGCCGATGATTCGGGCGGGTGCGATCCCCGATCCGTTGACTCGTGAAAATGGGACATCTCATCGACCTGTGGGCTGGCGTGAGGAACTCGTTGGCCAACGTAGCGGCGGGCTTGCGGTTCGGAAAGCGGATCGCGGCGAATCGCTGGCAATCGCGAAAGGCGCTGCCTAGAATCCCGCCCCTTCCGCCGGGACGGATCAGCCGTTCGCCGGGGAGTTTTCTCAACCGTTTGACCTCGAACCCGCAAGTACGACATGCCAAACAATCGCAATGCCGCCAAGGCCGACCGACAATCTCAAAAACGACGACTCGTGAATCGTTCACAGACCTCGACGTTGAGAACTCTCGTGAAGAAGTTTCGCACGTCACTGACCGAAACCGGCAGCGACGCTGCTGCGGCACCGGCTGTCACTCTGGCCGAAGTCTCGAAGAAGCTTGATCAAGCCGGAGCCAAGCGGTTGATTCATCCGAAGAAAGCCTCGCGGCTCAAGTCGCGATTGACCAAAGCTCAGAATAAAAAGGCTGCGGTCGCGAAGTAGTGCGAGCCGACCGAACCGTTCAATGAAACGCCCCGACGGGCCAGGGACTTTTGAATGTCCCTCGCCCGTCGGGGCGTTGTCCTTGGCGGACTGTCGATTTAGTCGTTTAACCCCAACGCCAGCGGCGTGGGCGCGACGTGAAATCACGACTTATGTTCGCACGCACGCCGATGGCGTGGCGGTTAAACAATGATTCCGACAGTCCCTTGGCGGCCGTGGTTCATCAAGTCAATGAATCAAGGCTTTGCTTCGGGTTCTGGTTTGGCTTCGGCTTCTGACTTTGCATCCGCACCGGATGTCGGCGTGGCTTCCGTTGCGTCAGATGCTTCAACGAAGCTGGCCTTCTTGATCGAATCGAGACCGGGGAAAGCTTTGTCGAGGAAAGCGTTTCCTTCGTGCTGAATGCGTTGCTGCTGGCCGCTCGCGTTTTCTCCGTACTTGGAATTCAAACTTTCCAGAACCTCCATGCCAGAGAGCACATGACCGAACGGAGTGAATCCGTCGGGATCGAGCCGGCTGTTGTCGTTGTAGTTCACGAAGATTTGCGTGCTCCGTGAGTTCGGTGCTCCCGATTTCGCGAAGGTCACGAAGCCGGGCTTGTTCGATTGTCGGTTTGCTCCGGTCGGCCGGTCATCAGGGATGTTGGCATCACGCCACTTGTCCATGACCTTGGGATCGCCGTGGATGCCCCACTGCACCATGAAGCCGGGGAGGGCTCGGAAGAAGCGGCAGTCGTCGTAGAAGCCAGCTTTGACCAGTTCGTAAATCCGAGCGGCTCCGTGCGGCGACCAATCGCGATGCACCTCAATGACGAAGTCACCTTTCGTCGTTTCGAACTTCACCTGGAAGGTGGCCGGGACGTCACCGACATCCGGCGACGCGGCTTCTTGCTCCGCTGCTTTTGGTGGCAATGGAGCACCCATCGGTAACGGAGGGTCCGCCCGCTTTTCCTCAGCGCAACCCGCCAAGGCCACGATGGCGAGCGCTCCAAATAACTGTCGTCGAGTCCAATTTGGCATAAGTCATCCTTTGGAACTTGGTGTGTCAGCACCGCTCGTGTCTTCGTGTTGGCTCATTCGGTAATCCAATGAGGTCACTTCGGGGAACATTTTTTTGCCACAGATGAAACACGGATTGAACACGGATTAGGACCGGAAGCAGGGAATTGAAAAAGAAGAAGCGGACGGGAACGCCGGACAACAGTTTTTTCCCACGGACAAAAGCGCGGACCAAGCCAGAGGTTAGAAAGCGTTACGCACCCCCGTTCCGTGACCTCACTCGATTCTTCTTGGCCTTGTTCGCTGTCCTGATCCGTGTTCAATCCGTGTTTCATCCGTGG
>JAYVQJ010000907.1:0-4873 GCA_043777235.1 Planctomycetia bacterium | reverse complement strand
TTTCCCGTCTGCTCGAACGGCAACTACATGCTGGCGGATGGCAGCGGAGCGATTCTTGACGTCGAACTCACCAGCGACGGCCCCTTCGTCCCGGAGTTACAGGACCGATTCCTGGTTCACTCAAATCATTTTCTGTGTTCGGAACTCGCGTGCGACGAGAACTGGCAACACAGTTTGAAAGACTCGTTTCCGCGACTCGACCGAATGAGATCGCTGTTTGACGGCAAGTTCGGTTCGGTCACGCTGGATGACATGCAGCGTTTCCTCGCCGATCACGACGGGCATCCGGTCAGCATCTGTCGGCACTCGCACGCCGGCCCGGAAGGACCGATGCTCGGCCCGTCCGGAAAAACGGTCGCGGCACTGATTGCCGAACCGGAACAACGCCGAATGCACGTCGCACTCGGCAACCCGTGCGAGAATCCGTTCGTGACGTACTCGGTCGAATAAATTCTTCTCCGGCCGATCGCCGTGAGCCGAAAGCCGACGGCCGTAATCCTTTTCCTGTTTGACAAAAGGATCACGGCTGTCGGCCACCGGCCATCGGCATTCGGCCAAGCGGCTTCGGAAGGCAAGTTGATGCCAGCGAAACGGTACGTGATTGCGATTGCGGCGATGCTGGCGGTGCAAGCGGTCGTGATGACGCTCACCGCCGCGCGGCTGACGATCACGCATGACGAATACTGGCACATCCCGGTCGGACTGCTGAACTGGAAAACCGGGCGATTCGACTTCGAGCCGAGCAACCCGCCGCTGTTGCGAATGTGGGCGACGTGGCCGCTGCTGTTCACATCGGCCGAATCGCCGCGGACCGAGCCGACGACCGATCTGACTCGCTTCGGTGATGAGTTCCTGGCGGCGAATCATTCCAACATCGACCGCTTTGTCGTGATCGCTCGGCTGCCGATCATTCTGCTGACCGTCGCCGCCGGAGTATTGCTGGCGCGGTGGGCATGGGCTTGGTACGGCCCGTGGGCGGCGTGTCTCGTGACGTGGCTGTGGTCGCGTGATCCGACGGTGTTGGCTCATGGATCACTGGTCACGACCGATGCGGGAGGCGCGGCGTTTTGGATCGCGACGCTATTCGCAACGTGGCGATTCGCGCAACGGCCGACGACTCGCAATGCGGTCATCGCGGGAGCGGTGCTGGGATTGGCTCAAGCGGCGAAGTTCACGAACGTGTTGCTGGTGCCACTGGTCGTCACGCTGTGGTTTGTCGAACGCTGGCGAAATAACTTGGCGGAGCCGCTTGGTCAGCGCGAAGCCTCGAAGCGTTGGGCCGTGCTGCTGTTGGTGTCGTGGCTGAGCCTCAATGGGATGTACTTGTTTCGCGGAGTCGGCACGTCGCTCAAAGACTTTTCGTTCGCGAGTCAGTCCGCTCGTGCGTGGCAGGATCGTCTCGGCTCGCTGCCGATTCCGTTGCCGCGCGATTACGTCTCTGGCATCGATCGGCAAAAGGCCGCGATGGAATCGGATCATGCGGTGTTCCTCGACGGCCAACTTACAACCACCGGATTCGGGCACTACTACTTCATGACGCTGCTCTACAAGTGGCCGCACTCGGTCCAATTGCTGTTGCTGTGGGCGGCGATTCAGTCGCTGCTGTCGAGATCTTCGACGGCGTGGCGGCGGCGAACTTGGAGCTTCATCCCGATGGCAGTGATTCTCGCAGTCGCGAGTTTGTCCGGGATGCAGTTGGGGATTCGATATGTGCTGCCCGTGATTCCGCTGTCGTTGATGTTCGTCGGCGAAATCGCCACGAATTGGTCGTGGCCGAAGACTCGTTGGCGGGCGATGGTGGTGGGGCTGTTGTTACTGCTCTTCGATCCGTGGCATTCGCATCCGGAGTATCTCGCGTACTTCAACGAACTGGCCGGCGGGATCGAGGGGGGACGATTTCATCTTCTCGATTCCAATCTCGACTGGGGCCAAGACCTGCACGAGTTGAAAAGATTCGTTGCCGAGCATCCGCAGATCGAACCGCTGAGCATCGCGTACTTCGGCACGCTGCCGCCGGAGTCACTCGGTCTGCGGTACGAGAACCCACCGACTCGGCGACCGCAGCCGGGGTGGCACGCGGTCAGTGTCAACTTTGTGATGGGGCGGCCACATTGGACTCGTGATGGTCGCGGAGGAACGCGTGCGGTTTATCCGACTGAGGATTTTTCCTATTTCCAATTCTTTGAGCCGAAGCATCGAATCGGAGCGTCGATCGACCTGTATCACCTGACGAGCGAAGATGTGCGCCGGTGGGAAGCTGCTCACACGCGATGAACAGGCTCAACTCCTTTGCGCTCTTTGCGACCTTCTGTTCCGAACGAAAATGAATCTTGAACAGAAGGACGCGAAGGACGCGAAGCCGGAAGGGAGTAACGCTGCTTAGTTCGTCGGCGGGAGCTTGTGTCCCATTTTGTCGCGCTTCGTTTCCATATAGCGCGTGCGGTGTTCTTGCGGCGGGGCGATGATCGGGACTTGCTCGACGACGTGCAGATCCCAGGTTTGCTCGAACGATTCGAGCTTCTTGGGGTTGTTCGTCAGGATGCGAATTTGACTCAGGCCGAGGTCTTTGAGGATTTGCAGGCCGATCATGTAGTCGCGCTGGTCCGCTTTGAAACCGAGCTTGTGATTGGCTTCGACGGTGTCGAGTCCTTCGTCTTGCAGTTGATACGCCTTGAGCTTCGCGACGAGACCGATGCCGCGGCCCTCTTGCGGCAGGTAGACAACGGCTCCGGTTCCGTTTTGCGAGATCATGTCCATCGCCATGCGGAGTTGATCGCCGCAGTCGCAACGCAAGCTGTCGAGCACGTCTCCGGTAAAGCAACTGGAGTGCATCCGCACCAACGGAGCCTTAACCGATTTCAAGTCACCCCAGACAAGAGCGAGCGGCTCTTGATCTTCGTGCTCGACTCGGTACGCGATGACGGTGACTTGTCCGTATTCGCGCAACGGCATCGAGACTTCGACTTCGCGCGTGACGAGCCGTTCGCGCAGTCGGCGATGACGAATCAAATCTTCGATCGTGATGATTGGGATATCGTACTGAGCGGCGATCTCGTCCAACTCGGCACGGTCGGCCATGCCAGCGTTCTTTTGGCTGAGGATCTCAATCAACACGCCGACCGGTTTCAGACCGGCGATGCGCAGCAAATCGACGGTCGCCTCGGTGTGCCCGGCCCGGCGAAGGACGCCACCTTCTTTGGCGAGCAACGGGTTGAGATGTCCGGGGCGAACGAAGTCACTCGACGTTGAATCGGCGTCAGCCAAGGCTCGCAATGTCTTCGCGCGACTGTCTGCGCTGACTCCGGTCCCGGCGTCGCGATGATCAACCGGCGTCAAGAACGGCGTGTGATTTAACGACGAGTTCGATTCGGCCGCGACCAACGGAGACAACCGCAAGCGATCCGCAACATCGCGTGTCAGCGGAGCACACATGACCCCTCGGCCGCGCGTCAGCATGAAGTCGACTTGCTCGGCGGTGATCGATTCGGCCGCGCCGACGAAGTCACCTTCGTTCTCGCGATCCGAGGCATCAACCACAATGACTAACCTGCCGGCTCGCAGGGCGGCAAGTGCGTCGTCAATCGAGTTGGTTGTGGATGTGGTCATCGTCTTCGCCAAAGTTGCTAAGTAGACCCGCAGAGAAAAGTAGGCAGTTTCAAAACTGGCGGCGGAGAAAGTAGACCAGTCACTCCGTGACTGGAATCTTCGAGTCACGGAGTGACTCGAAGACTTTTCTCTGCGGGTCTACTTTAATCGCCGGTCATCGACTGCAAGAACTCCATCATGGCCGGATCGGTTTCCGAAGGCGGAATCTCTTCGATTTCTTGAAACGTGTTTGCTGACGAGACCCAGTCGAGAAAATTCGGTCGAACTTCGACTTTCGCCCAGGCGTTGATCTCCTCATCGACGTCCGCCACATCACAGAACGGCTCCAGTGCCGCGGCGATCAGCGAAGCTTCAATCGGCCGGTCCTCCGGCTTCTTCGCCAGCATCTTTGCCACGAGTTCGACGACGTCATTAGGCAACGACGCATTGAAGTCCCGCGCGGACGGCGCGGGATCACGAGCATGACGGATCATCTTCCGCAGCGGGTTCTTGTCGGTGAATACGACGCGGCCAGTCAGGCAGTGAAACGCGACGCAGCCCAAAGAATAAATGTCGCTGCGACCATCGACGAGTTCCTGGTCATCCCCTTGTTCGGGAGAGACGTAGTCGAAGTTCCACCGCAGCTCGTCGGCTTGATCAGTCGCAACGGAATCGGCATCGTCGAGGAAATCGAGCGAATCGTGAGCGGCTCCGAACTCCATGACCTTCACGGTTCGATTGGCCGCGAGCCACAAGTTGGCAGGCTGGACGTCTCGCAGCACGACACCCAGGCCATGCAGGTAAGACATCCCCAACGCTGCCTCGCGAATCAGCCGGCACGCTTCGCCCAGCGGCAGCGAAGGGGTTGCGGTTGCTGACTCACGTTTCAATCGAGTGGACAGCGTCTCGCCTCGCAAGTCTTCGATCGCCGAGTAGATCACGTCGCCGGCTCGGCCCACCTGAAAAGTCCGCAAAACGTTGGCATGATCGGCTTGAACCGCGATGCGCAGTTCACGAGTCAACTTCGCCGCCTTTTCACGATTGGCGGAGACATCAAACGGATAGATCTTGAGCGCGACAGCCTGATCGAACTCTGGGTGCCGTGCGCGGAACAGCATCCCCAAGCGACCGGCGGCCACGCGATCGAAAACTTCGTATGGTCCCAGCCGATACGGTCCAGGAATGCCGGCCTTCAAGCCGCCTGCTTGGAATTCGGTCAATAACTGTTGATTGACGAATAACCGGATTAGCCCGTCACCATCATCCAATGAATGACTGGTCGCCAACC
>JAYVQJ010000906.1:0-4873 GCA_043777235.1 Planctomycetia bacterium | reverse complement strand
ATTGCCGACGCACTCCGCAATGAGTTGGGCCTGTCCGTCGAATGCCACCCCGGCTTCTGGGGCTGCTTCCGCATCGAGCGCGACGGGCAAGTCCTCTTCAGCCGTTGGAAAACAAACGGCTGGCTCGGCCGCTTGGGCTTCGGCCGAACTCCGACCGCTGAGGAGATCGTCGAGCTTTTGCGTTCGTGTCCCGACGAATTAACACGGCAACCGTGATTGACCGCAGCGACAAGAGAGCCACCGCTGACCGTCAGTTCTTCGTGTAGAACTCGTTCGCCGCTGCAACGCTCGCACCAGGCGAGAGCTTGTAGCCGCGATCGGTGAGGCAGCGTTCTAGCGCGGCGAGGAACAGCAGGACATTGCGCGGCGAACTGGCTTCGCCCATCAAACCAATGCGCCAGGTCTTGCCCTTCATCGGGCCGAGGCCGCCGCCGATTTCGATGCCGAACTCGTTGAGCAACTGGCCGCGCACCGCCGCGTCGTCGATGCCATCAGGGATCAAGACGGCGTTGAGCATCGGCAACTGCTGGCCTTCGGCGACGGCGTACTTGATGCCGATCGCGGCGAGGCCCGCCTTCAAGGCTTTGTGATTTTTCAGGTGCCGAGCATGCCGCGCCTCCAAACCCTCTTCCAACACAAGCCGCAGCGCTTCGTGCAGACCGTAATTCATGTTGATCGGCGCGGTGTGGTGGTACGCGCGCGATTGGCCCCAGTAGTTGCGGACCAACGTCAGGTCGAGATACCAACTCGCGACCTTCGTCTTGCGAGCCTCAATCGCGGCGACCGCTCGTGGGCTGAACGTGACCGGTGCGAGACCCGGCGGACAGCTCAAACATTTTTGAGTCCCGCTGTAGACGGCATCCAAACCCCACGCATCGACTTCGAGCGGCACTCCGCCCAGCGATGTCACGCAATCGACGAGCAACAACGCGCCGGCGTCATGCACGACCTTCGCAATTTCTTCGAGCGGCTGCCACGCCCCCGTTGAGGTTTCGGCATTCACGATGCCGAGAACTTTGGGTTGCACCTTCTTGACGATGTCGGCGATCTCGGCCGTCGAGAAGATTTCGCCGAACGGTCGTTCGATGATCGTGACTTGCGCGCCAGCACGACCAGCCACATCCGCCATGCGTCCGCCGAAGACGCCGTTGACGCAGACGACCATCTTGTCGCCCGGCTCGATGAGATTCACGACGCACGTTTCCATCCCGGCGCTGCCCGTGCCGCTGACGGCCAGCGTCAGTTCGTTGGTCGTGCGGAAGACTTGCCGCAGCATCGCCTGCATCTCGGTCATGATTTGCAGGAAGTACGGATCGAGATGCCCGACCGTCGGCGCGGCGAGCGCAGCCCAGACTCGCGGATGAATATCGCTGGGTCCGGGGCCCATCAAAATACGTCGAGGCGGATTCACGCCAGCAGGGATCGAATTCGTCATGGAGAGTGCTTCTTGGTGGGCGATCGAGGGTTTCAAAAGTCGGCGGGCATTGCAGCGAACGCGCCGCCGGTTTTCAACCGGCCCACCTGGACGCCAAGTGCGAAAGCATTGCCGCGGGCGCACGACACCGCTTGCCAAGTACGTCGTGAGACTTCAGGTCGGAACTCTCACGAGTTTCGCTACCTTACGGTCGAGATCGTCACTCGCGATCGAGCAGCGATGTCAGCGTTAATTCGGCTGAACGAGTTCTGTGGCGACGACACACTCCAAGATTTGCGTGACGATCGAGCCGATGATCTCCTGCGGGTCGATCTCCGCGGCCGTGTTCTCGATGCCGCGCACTTTGTAGGGCGGGTCGGTCAGTTCGCCCTCTGAAGCAAGTGCATCCGTGCCGGAACCGCCATCCAGCGTCACCTTGGTCGTCGCACCCAGCGTCACAGCGCCCACAGACAATTGATCGGTGCCGCTTCCCATGTACACCGCCACGTTACCTGTCGCGTTGAGTTCATTGATTCGCAAACGATCGTTGCCGCTGCCGCCACGAATTGTGGTCGTGCCGGTAGTCGTCACTCTGTCAATGAGCAGGTCGTCGTTACCGTCGTAGGCGTCAAGCGACAAGTTGCCTTTGATCGTCATCGACTGCAACGCGATGGAATCGTTGTGATCGCCTCCGTTGATAATCACCGACTTGTTCACGTTGATGCCTTCTAAGCCAATGAGATCGTTGCCGAGCCGGCCAAGGATGATGACGCGGCCATCCACTTGAACGGGATGATCTGGATCGGTTCCCGCGACCAGGAAGCAGTCGTCACCGTTTTCGAGATCCCCTTCCAAGTTGCCGCCGATCGTGAGCGTGCCGTTGTTGAGCAACAACACTCCGTGATCGTTCCCCGCTCCCAAGTTGACACGGACACGTCCCGTGATCGACAGCTTTGGGGCATCTGCATCGGGATCGGCCGCCGCGACACCGACATTCATGCGGACAATGTCTTTGCCGCCGCGCATCAAGATGGCCAGGCTCTTCAAGCTCAACGATTCGGTGAGCAGAACCGGAGTCCCATCATCCGTCGTTTTGCCCGCGAATTTGATTTTCGTGAACGTGACTGGATCATCGGGATTTTTCTGAGCGTCTTGAACTCCCGTCAGATAAATGCCCGTGCTTCGAACCGTAATGAGAATTGAATTGTCGAGATTGTCTCCGCCGATCGTGAGGTAGCCGTTGGAGAGCGACGCCGTCACGGTTCCTGTTGGCAGCGACCTCGCTTCGAGCGATTGCACTTCGGCCGCGAGGCCATGATTCGTGGTTCGAGAACCAATTCGTTTCTCGCGAGAGCGTCGCATCATGCCGGCCTTCATTGGTGGAGCACGCGGCTCGCGTGCAAGAATCTGCGCGCGGATCGCGCGCGACAGTCATCGCCAGTATCGTCCGCCTAATCGGCACAACTTGACGAAACCCTGCGCAGACGCCGACGCGAACTCGACCGAGATTGCCTCGCTTGCCCGGTCGACGCGGCATCGTGCGATTTGCTTATCGCGTCAGTCAGACGACGCCTTGTAGGACGGCCTTCCCAGGTCGTCGCAAGGCGTGGTGACTTCGCGACGGCCTGGGAAGGGCCGTCCTACGCCATTCGGCGAACGTCTTAAATCCGATTTCACTCGGCTTCTTTTTGCGCCGGAAGTTTTGCCGCCCACAGCAGCGCGTTGCGAAGCAAGCTGGCGAACTCCGGTTGAGCAAAGTCCGACTTGTGACCCAGCGACGTGTAAAACGACCGGCCGCCGTCTTTGCGAGTACACGTCCACGCGACTGGTTCAACCGGCTTGTCCGCGAAGTGGCCAGAGAGCAAAACGTGAGTTCCCTCGGCGAGCGGCGATGTCAAATACAACGTCCCTTCGCTGTGATATTCCTGCTTGGTCCAGCCGGTCAAAATCGGATGATTCTTCGCGGCATCGGCCATCGTTACGACATTGTTCGGGCCGCTCTTCGCGTCACCGTAATGATTCGTGTAATGCCCGCCCCAGATGTCGGCATCGAACGTCGGCCAATCGGCTCGGCCTTCGGGAGCGGCTTTATCGCGCTGATGAAACGAATGGCTCGCCGTGCGAATGCCGACCATCGGCTTGCCCGCCGCAACGAACTTGCGGACGCGATCGAGTTGTTCGACCGTCGGGTTTCGCCGCCGAGCACTGACTAACACAACGTCCGCCGTGTCGAGTACTTCCATTCCCAACAAATCATTCTTGTCCGTCGAAGTCGGTTGCGCGATCAGCGACGTCAGCAACGCTTTATCCCTGGTGAAGTCGCCGGCTTCGGACTTCGGGCGACTGGCTTCGGGTTTTTTGTCTCGCACGTCAGGCGCATCTGCGCCACCGAAGACAAACGAGACACGAAAGTCTTGGCCAAGATGTTTTGCTGCGAACTCAGGCAGCGTCAGGTGTGTTTCGTATTCCTCTTCCGAGACGATTGCGACGAGCTGCGGACGCTTGTCGGCCGGGAAGCGGAACTCTTTGCCGTCGAGCAAATCGCCGCTGGTGATCGTCGGGCACCAATACTTTTCGATGTGCTCGACGACGAGGTCCGTGCCCGTGAAGTGGCTGCCGAACGGCTGCTTCTTTGGGTTGTACATTGTGTCGGTCAGGTCTCGGCAGAGGACGACGTTCAGCCCTTGCTGAACCATCTGCCGAATCGAGAACGGCCGGCCGAGCACGCACATGTTGGTATGCACGCCCATCACGATCACGTTCTCGATGCCGCGCTGCCGCATCAAATAGTACGCCTCGGCACTGTCGGTCACGGCGTCGCCGTCGTGGACTTCGATCGTCGCGATCTGTCTCGACCATGCTTTGTAGTTTTTGTCGGGCGGGACCGTGTCACAGCCGCCGTCGGTGTCGTCGATCGGCAGCGCAGCTTCCTTGGCCAAGTCGATCCGACACCAGCGTTGCAGTTCGGTCTTCGGAGTCACGACTGGTGCGGCTTGAGCGAGCTTTCGTTGCGGCGTGTCTTTGTAGAAGTCCATCGTGTCGCTGGGACAATGAATGACGAGCGACCCACGCCGCCGAGCCTCGTTGACGAACTCGTTCATCCGCGGAGCCATCTCACTGACTCGCTGCGTCGACATCTGACACCAGTGCTTGTCCCACATATCGCAGATGACGACGGCCGTTTTCTGCGCGTCCCACTCGGCCGGCTGAGTCAGCGTGTGCCAGCGTCCGCTACCGAGGCCAGTCTCTTTGCGGAATCGCAACTTGAGCGACAGCGATTTTGGAGAATTCTCGGCACGGACACCTTCAACGCCAATCACCGCAAGAAGGCTGCACAAGAGAGTGAGAACGCACCAGCGAAGAATTCGTCGCGACATGAGAGGCTCCTGAGTTGAACATCGTAGGGTGGGACCAGCGCAGCGCCGGCCCACCAATCCCATGCGTGGTGGGCCGGCGCTG
>JAYVQJ010000905.1:0-4877 GCA_043777235.1 Planctomycetia bacterium | reverse complement strand
CGGTCATTCGCTGGAACATCGTCGCGTCTCCTTTTGGCGTTTTGGAACGATGTCCATGAACCGGAGCGAGACACCTCGCCGCCTAAACGTTCACCGACCCTCTTCACAATCCACATTCCTGCGGTTGAAGAGCGTTCCACAAACGGGAGACGCAATCGGCCTGCGAATTTTCACGCGGTTGCGCAGATATATTTGAACTCGCAGTTTTCCCGTCGTTGATCGCACACGAAAGGCAGCCGGTGTTCCACAGGTAACAACCCTTTGTGCGTCAGCCGTCTCGTCGTCGGACGCGGGCACCATGTGAGGAATTGGTCGAAAGAATTGATATGACTGCGTGGTGCCACTGGCTGCGAATTGACGACGAACAGCGACAACGCGACGAGTCAGCCAAAGAATTGATCATCGACGTCACGTGGGTGTCGACGCAGCAGCCGACTTAGGGTGCATGATTAACGTCCGAGAGTTGGTATTTGGCATCGAGTTGTGGTTTGGCATGAGAGGATTGTCCCTATCCCAACGGGATTATGACTCATAGCCCAGGGTTGCCGCGCCTCGCGGCTACCCTGGGGTCGCGAGCATTTTCGACCGCTCTACCCCAACGGGGTTGCGTCAGCGGATGACGCAACCCCGTTGGGGTAGAGAACTGCTCGGTCACGTTTCCCAGGGTAGCCGCGAGGCGCGGCAACCCTGGGCTATGTGGCGCAATCCCGTTGGGATAAAGGCGAATCCACTTGATGCCAAACAGCAGTTTCCAGAACTAAAAATGCACAGTCTCTAAGTGAGCTGAGATCAGTGACCGCCCTGCGGAGCCACCTCGTTAAGAAACCGCCGAGACTCTGCCATCACGTATTGCTCGGCTCCACCGAAGCCAATCAAGCGATAGCCTTGCGCCGCTGCTCGGCGACCTTCCTCGGCGTTGCGTGCTGGATAGCCGCACGCGATGCCGTGCTTCTGACAGGCCGCGAGGATTCGCTCGGCCGCTTGAGTCACCAACGGATGATCGCGATCGGCACCGACTCCGTATCCCAGAGCCAAATCGCCGACTCCGACCCACAATCCGTCCAGCCCACCGGCCGCGATCGCCTCGACGTTTTCGACCCCTTCGGGATCCTCAATCAGCGCGAGCAACACGACCTCATCGTTCGCGGTCGCGAGATACTCGGCCCCGCTCACACGCCCCCAGCGAGTTCCCCGGCCGGGACCGAATCCCCGATTGCCGCGCGGCGGGTACATCGCGGCAGAGACAAGTCGTCGCTCGTCTTCAACCGTACGGCAGTGCGGAATCAGAATGCCCTGAGCTCCAAGGTCCAGCGCGTGCATGATCGCTTCAGGATCGTCCGGCCGCAGGACTCGAACGATTGGCACCGTGCCTCCGGCAAAACAACCTTGCACCAACCGATCGAGCGTCGTCGCGTCCAACGCTCCGTGCTCGCCATCCAGCAGCACGAAATCCCAACCGGCGTAACCGAGCACTTCGCACAACCCCGGCTCCGGCAATCGCAACGAACTGGACCAGACGATCTCGCCGGCTTTCAGTTTCTGTTTGACTCGATTCGGACGAATGCTCATCGGCAATTCCTTCGGACGTGAGAAGCGGGCCACGCGGACACTCAAACCTCGGCGGAAAACTATCGCAGCGTGAGACCTCGACCAACAGCAACTTGCCCCTCAAAACGGGGACGGCTATACCTCGCGCGGGAGGGATTGATTGGTTTGGAGTCGTGTCCCAAAACAGGAATGCGAGTCATGGAATGACTCGCCTACGTAGCTCAGCCATTCCATGACTGAGATTCGCCTTAAGCCTTGAACCGACGAAAACCGTCCATCTGCGCTGTGAGAAGTCGAACGCCTCGCTCTGCCCTATCGGCTCCCATCCGATCCTGTGCTAACCCACGAGACCTGCCATGAAATTTCTTCTTCCGTTCGCGATTCCGCTCGGCATCGGCTTCACCAGCGGAGTGCTCGCCGCGCTCTGCGGAGTCGGCGGCGGAGTCATCATGGTCCCCGCATTCGTGATGATTCTCGGCTTGGATCAAAAGCACGCGCTCGCAACTTCGATGGCCGTGATTGTGCCCACGGCGATCGCGGCAACCGCTCAACATGTGAAGAACGGACTCATTGATGAGAAGAATGCTTTGATTGACTGGCGGATCGCGATTCCGACAGCCATTGCAGCGACCCTGACTAGCTATTTCGTCGCCGACTACGTCAAGCAGTTCAAGAACGAAACTCTCACCCGTATCTTTGCCATCGTCATCATTCTGTTCGGAGTGCTGATGCTCTTTTCGCCGACGCCAAAGAAGGCCGAGGCTGCCCCGACCAATTCCGATCCAGTCACCGAACCCAACGTTGAGAACAACTGACGAGAATCCTTGATGTCCCTCGCAACCGAAACACTCCGACTCGCGATGTGGTCGGGGCCGCGCAATATCTCGACCGCGATGATGCGATCCTTCGGCAACCGCAACGACAGCGTCGTTTGCGACGAACCGCTTTATGCTCACTACCTTCACGCCACTCAAAAAGATCACCCCGGAAAAAACGAGGTCATCGCCGCCGGTGAGACCGATTGGCGAAAAGTCATCGACTGGCTGACCGGCCCGATTCCCGACGGCAAGCGGCTGTTTTACCAGAAGCAGATGACTCACCACTTGCTGCCGAGCATGGACCGAGCCTGGCTGGCGAAGGTGACGAACTGCTTTTTGATTCGTCATCCGCGCGACGTGCTGACCTCGTACATTAAGATCGTGCCGAACCCCTCGGATGAAGACACCGGCTTTCCGCAGCAGCTCGAAATCTTCAATTGGCTGCGGCAGAACATCGGAGCGACTCCGCTCGTGATTGACTCGGTCGAAGTGCTCAATGAACCGCGCCGCACATTGGGATTGCTCTGCGATGCGACGGGATTGGACTTCCAAGAGTCGATGCTCGCCTGGGCACCCGGCTTGCGACCCACCGACGGCGTTTGGGCGAAGCACTGGTACAAAGAAGTCGAAACAACCACCGCGTTCCGGCCGTACCGTCCGAAGCCCGATCAAGTCCCCGAATCGCTCTCATCGTTGTACGAGCGCTGTTTGGAGAGCTACGAGTCGCTGTTCGCATTGCGGCTCCGTTGAGTGCGGCTTTCGGACGAACGCAGACGCTTCTACAATCCGGCCCATTGATCGCCGTCGGAACGGTGTCAGAACCGTAGCTCAGTCGCTCCCGCGACTGAGATTCCCGAACGACGGCCAACCACGGTCGATTGCCATTGGAAGCTGATCGACGCACGAAATGCGAGTCGCGGGAGCGACTCGCCTACGGTTCGACGGCTTCGCCGCAATTGGTGTCATTGGAAACAGCATCGTGAGTGACTCAACAGACAAACCAAACTCCGTCGATTTGCCTCGCATTGAGCGAGCAGTTCGAGAAATCCTGGCGGCCGTCGGCGAAGACCCGAACCGCGAAGGATTACTCGACACCCCCGGCCGAGTCGCGCGGATGTATGCCGAGTTGTTCTCTGGCCTGCACACGGAACCGGCTCGGCATTTGAAGAAAGTCTTCGTCGAGGAATACGACGAACTCGTGCTGGTCCGCGACATCACCTTCAACAGCATGTGCGAGCATCACCTGTTGCCGTTCATCGGCAAAGCTCACGTCGGCTACCTGCCGAACGGCAAAGTTGCCGGGCTGAGCAAACTGGCTCGCGTGGTCGAAGAGGTCTCGCACCGGCCACAAGTCCAAGAGCGAATGACGCACACAATCGCGGAATTGCTGCACCGCGAACTCGATGCGAAAGGTGTCATCGTCGTGCTGGAAGCCGAGCATTCCTGCATGACGATTCGCGGAGTCCGCAAGCCCGGCAGTATTACGATCACCAGCGCCGTCCGTGGCCTATTCTTGACGAATCCCTCCAGCCGCGCCGAAGCCATGTCGCTGATCAATCAGAGGTAGCCAGCGGCATGATCGCTCAATTCGCGTTGCGTCTGATCTGCGGCATGAGCCTGATGTGGGCACTGATGCCGCGCCGGCAAGTGACCTCCGGGTTCTTTCGCATTCAGATGCTGGTGGTGATGGGGCTGGCCGTGCTGGCGGCGTTGGCGACCATGATGGAGGTGCAATCTCTGCACACGTTGCTTCGTCAGTCAAATTCATTGAGCGGTCCGATCCCTTGGTTCGCCTCGCCGATCGCCGTCGCGAGTCCTGAGGTTGTCCTTGCGGTGTTGGGTTTTTTGGGATCGGTGCTGTGGACATTGGAGCGACGAACTGCGGGGGAGCAAACTGGCTTCCTTGTGCTGGTGATCTCCGTTCCAGCGCTCGTCGGGAACAGCTTGCGGATTGGCATGGTGACGTTGCTGGCCCAGAAATCGGCGATGCCGGAGACGATCGCGGTCTTCCAGGACGCGTTTCAGTTCACCCACGGTTGGGAGTCTCGGTACGTTTGGTTGGCCACGTTGTCGCCGTTGAGCAGTTCGGGCATCTTAGGAGGCGTCGTTGTCGGCATGCTCCTGGGGCACTGGTATTTGACGACTCCGACGATGTCGATTGAACCATTGAAACGGATCAACCTTTTCGTGGGCATCGCGAGTGTCTTGCGGTTGCTGGTTTCGGCCAGAACCTTGTCACTGTTGTGGTCGGGAGCGTTCGAAATGGCGGACGCGACGTCCCGCTTGAGCGCGGCTCCGAAAGCTTGGATTGGTCTACGTTGGCTGGCGGGAATCATCGGCCCGATCGTGGTCAGCCTGATGGTTTGGCGAATCTTGAAATACCGCAACACGCAGGCAGCAACCGGGGTACTGTTCGTCGGCGTGATCTTGGCGTTCATCGGAGACATGACCGCTGCGCTGCTGCTGCGGGAGACGGGGTTACCTTTGTGAGTTTCAGAATTTCCAAGTTCA
>JAYVQJ010000904.1:0-4884 GCA_043777235.1 Planctomycetia bacterium | reverse complement strand
GCCGAGCGGCTTTTCATTTTGTTTTTCCGCCGTCGTGTCCGATGTGTCAGCGCGATGTCGAGCTGCACGAGCGGGATGACCGCAGCCGATTGATCGCTCCGGTGTTGTGCGACCAATGTTCGACCGACATGCAGCCGCCGGAGAGTCGGCGGTGTCCTCGATGCGGATTGCCGGTCGGTCCGTTTGCTCGGACCGATGCGGGATGTCCGAATTGTCGAACGCTGTCACTGCGTTTCCGCGGAGTGATTCGCGCGGGGTTGTACGACGGCACGCTGCGTGCGGCGTGCATCCGCGCTAAATCCGCGACGCAGTTCCCGCTCGCCGCCGCGCTGGCCAATTGGCTGTGGATGCGTGAGCGAGACGACTTTGAGGCGGAGTCGATCGACTTGGTCGTCGCGGTTCCTCGGCATTGGACTCGGCAAGTTGCGAAGCCGCATCATGCGGCGGAGACGATGGCTCGCGTGTTGGCCCGTCGATTGAGAAAGCCGCATGGCCGAGGACTGCTTCGCAAGATTCGTTGGACTCCCGATCAATCCGATTTGACGGCGGCGAATCGTAAGCTCAACTTGAAAGACGCTTTTGCCGTTCGGCCTGCCCCTCGGTTGCTCGCCGGCAAGACGGTGCTGCTGGTCGATGACATCCTGACGACCGGCACGACCGCCAATGAATGCTCGCGAGCGTTGCTCCACGCGGGGGCTGCGAAGGTCGTTGTCGCCGTGATCGCGGTCGTGCCGCCACGCTCGCGGTGACGTGGCCGACGCATATCGAGGGGCACACGACGCACATTGCACTGAAGACACGCCCCCGGCCTTGTGCCGGGGGTTCAACGGCTTTTGCGCTACTCGACCGATCGCGGCAAGTAGCGCAGAAGCCGTTGAACCCCTGGGACAAGCCCAGGGGCGTTTGCAAATTGCGTCGTGCGCCCTGTCTCGCGTCGGATTCGGTGTGCATTCGGATGCGAGACGCAACCGCCACGGTTGTGACGGTTGTGCCTGCGGCGCAAGGTCGCGCGTTGACACGGAGAGAACGAACGCAGAGGCGAGCCATCCGTCACAGCGGCCATCGTGTCAGTACCTGGAAGTTGACGATTCTTGGGACGAGTCCTCTCGGTTCGCGATTTCGTGCGCGAACGTTCCGGCAATAACGGCCGGAGCACGAGGTTTTGATCAGCCCCCGATTCCGAAATGACACGACCGCCGCGATCCGCGCGGCAGGGAGTTCCTGCGATGAAGCTTTGGACCCGACGCAAAACCCGACGATACGTTCGCCGCTCACCGTGGCAGGCGATGCTGGAATGCTTGGAGCAACGAGCGCTCTTGACCGCTCCGATCATTGCCCCGATCGGAGATGTGACCCCGGCGCTGAATTTCCAAGGGCTTGTGCAGACGGTCTCCGTCTCGGACATAGACAACGTTCCGGCCGGCACCGATCCCACCACATTGACCGCTCGATTGGCTGACGGCGGACTCTTGCCCGACTGGTTGATCTTTTCCTCCGCACCTGGTTCTGGGGTCGGCTCGTTTTTCAGCACGGGTCCGGGGACCGGCGTCATCGGTTCGATTGACGTGAAGGTCACTGCCACCGACACCACCGCCGCGACGGACATCGACACGTTCACGATCAGCGCGTTCGATGCGTCGTTGTTCGTATCCAGCGCGAATGTGAATCACACCGTTGGAGTTCACACTCCGTTTTCGCTCGACGTTTCGGGCACGTTTACGGATACCACGCCCGATCCGATCACGCTCTCGGCGACTCAGGGCGACGGAGCTGCGCTTCCGGCTTGGCTCACGTTCACGCCCGCCACTGGTCTCTTCACCGGCACGCCGCTCGATGCGGACATCGGCGCGTTCGACGTGAAAGTCACCGGCACGACTCCCGATCAAGCGGCGGCGATCGACATCTTCTCGATCGTCGTACCGCTTAATCACACGCCGGAATTCGTCAAGGGAAGTGATCAGGTTCAAATCGTTTCGGGCAACCCGCAGAGCATCAGCGTCACCGACTGGGCGACGAAGATCTACGAAGGACCGCCGGAGGAATACGCGCAGACGCTGAACTTCATCGTGACGACGGACAACGACGCGCTCTTCAGTGTGCTGCCGACGATTTCGATCGACGAGACGACACGCGATCCCGGAACGAACGAACTGAAGGGGACGTTGACCTACACGCTGGCGGCCGGAGCCAACGGCACCGCGAATGTCAGCGTGAAGCTGAAGGACAACGGCGGTGGGGTAGATACCAGCGATGCTCAGACTTTTGTTGTCACGGTCTCGACGTCGAACAGTGCGCTCGTGACGTTGACCACGCCGATTGCGAATCAAGTCGTCGGAGTTCACACACCGTTGACGCTGGTGGCCGACGGGACATTCACGGGGGCCGCGCACACGCTCACGGCCACATTGTCGAACGGAAACGTGTTGCCCGCGTGGTTGACCTTCACTCCCGGAGCCGCCGGTTCGGGCACGGGCACGTTCACCGGTACTCCTCTCGATGCCGATGTCGGGTCCATCAACGTCACACTGACAGCTACAGATGGTGTCGGAGCCACCGTGACGGACACCTTCACCGTCACCGTGCCGCTCAATCACACGCCGCAGTTCACGAAGGGTGCCGATCAAGTTCAGATGCTCACAGGCAATGCGCAGAGTTTCACGGTCGTGGGTTGGGCGACCAACATTCTCGAAGGTCCGCCCGAAGAATACGCGCAGACGCTGAACTTCATCGTGACCACCGACAACGATGCGCTCTTCAGCGTGTTGCCGAGTATTTCGATTGACGAAACGCAGTCGCATCCCCTGACCGGCACGCTGACCTATACGCTCGCGGCCGGAGCCTCCGGGACAGCGAACGTTACGGTCAAATTGAAGGACAACGGTGGCGGGGTAGATACCAGTGATCCGCAAGTGTTCGTGATCGCGGTCACGACAACGACCAATCCCGCGCTGACGGTCGTTAATCCGATCCCGAATCAACTGGTTGGGATTCACACGCCGTTCACGCTCGCGCTGGCGAACGTCTTCAACGACTCGAACGGTGATCCGATCACGCTGTCGGCGTCACGGTCGGGCGGAACGCAGCTCAACAATAATCTCTTGTTTCCGACCGCGCTGCCGGCGTGGTTGATCTTCACACCGGGCGCTGCCGGTTCGGGAACGGGAACGTTCACCGGAATCCCCGCCGACATCGACGTCGGCACGCTGGACGTGACAGTCACCGCCACGGCAAACGGAGCCACCGCGACCAACACCTTCACCATCACGGTCCCCATCAATCACACACCGCAGTTCACCAAAGGCCCGGATCAATTGGTGAATGAGGATACCGCGACAACGGTCGTCGGCTGGGCGACCAACATCCTGACGGGGCCTCCGGAAGAGGCGGCGCAGATGTTGGACTTCATTGTCTCCAACAACAACAACGGACTGTTTAGCGTGCAGCCGACGATCGCGGCCGATGGGACGCTGACCTTCACGCCGGCGTTGGATACCGTCGGTGTCGCCACGGTCACGGTGCAGTTGCACGACAATGGTGGCACGGCTTTATTCGGCGACGACACCAGCGATGCGCAGACCTTCACGATCACGGTCGGCGAGATCAACGACGCTCCGTCGTTCACGAAGGGAGCCGATCAAACGATACTGGAAGATGCGGCGGCTCAAACCGTCGCCGGCTGGGCGACGAACATCAGCGCTGGTCCAAACGAAGGCAGCCAGGTCGTCTCGTTCGCTGTGACGACGAGCAACGACGCTCTTTTCAGTGTGCTGCCGGTGATCGCATCGAACGGCACGCTGACCTACAAGCCGGCCGCGAATGCGAATGGATTCGCGATCATTACCGTGACAGCGATGGACGACGGCGGAATCTTGAACGGCGGAATCAACGCCAGCGCGCCGCAGACCTTCCAAATCAACGTCACGGCGGTCAATGACGTTCCGAGCTTCCTCGTCGTGCCGGATCAATTGCCGCTCGAAGGAGCCGGTGCTCAGTCGATCTCCCCATGGGCGACGTTGATCAGTGCCGGCCCCGCCAATGAAAACGGGCAAGCGCTGAACTTCATTGTCACGACCAGCAACGATGCGCTCTTCAGCGTGTTGCCGGCGGTCGCGGTGGATGGTCGGCTGACTTACACGCTGCTCCCAGATGCGAACGGTCCCATCACGGTGACGGTCAGTCTGCATGACAACGGCGGCACTCTGAATGGAGGCATCGACACCAGCGCGACGCAGACGTTCCTCATCAACGCGACGGGGATCAATGACCCGCCGAGCTTCACCAAAGGAGCCGATCAATCCATCTTGGAAGATGCAGGACTGCAATCCGTCGCGGGCTGGGCCACAAACATCAGTCCCGGTCCGAACGAGGCGGGTCAGATCGTGAGCTTCCTGATCTCGACCAGCAACGATGCCTTCTTCACCACGTTGCCGGCCGTCGCGGCCAATGGCACGTTGACCTACACCGTGGCCAACAACATCAACGGAGTTGTCACTGTTACCGTCACGGCGAAGGACAATGGCGGCGTCTTGAACGGCGGCATCGACACCAGTGCTTCGCAGACCTTCACGATCACGGTTACGAACGTGAACGACGCTCCGAGCTTCACGATCAACCCTGATCCGAACATCGGCAATCCGAAGGTCTTGCTGACCGCTGGCCCGCAATCGTTTCCTGGTTGGGCGACTGTCAGCCCTGGTCCTGCGGATGAAGTCGGTCAGACGCTGAACTTCATTGTCACGGTCGACAACCCCGGCTTGTTCAAAGTCCTGCCAACCATCTCGCCCACTGGCACGTTGATGTTCACGCCACTGAAAGGCTTCGGCGGCACGGCGACGATCACGGTCAAACTGCACGACAACGGAGGCACCGCGAATGGCGGCGTCG
>JAYVQJ010000903.1:0-4884 GCA_043777235.1 Planctomycetia bacterium | reverse complement strand
GCTGATCGGCTGCGTCCGATCGACGCAGCACTCGAAGAAGTTCCGCATGTGGTCGCCCGGTTGCTTGCCCTTGTAGAGCTTGCTGATCGCGTCGGCCGGCAGCGGGTTGGCTTCGAGGTCTTCGACGGGCTTGCCCTTCAGCGAGCCACGGCTGACGAAGATGCGGCCTTCGGTTCCTTCGATCAGGATGCCGTTCTCTTCGTCGTTGCGGATCAGCATGTCGATGCCGTTGGCGTACTTCACGTTGATCTTGAACTCGTGCGCCGCGTTGTAGCGGTTGCTGACGGTCGGGTTGCCGTCTTTGAATTCCACCGGATGCTTGGCGGTTCCCTCGACGCTAATCGGGCCGCTGTTCTCCATGCCGATCGCCCAGGTCGCGATATCGACGTGGTGAGCACCCCAGTCAGTCATCTTGCCGCCGGAGTATTCGTACCACCAACGGAACTCGTAGTGCGTGCGAGCTTCCGGGTACTGCTTGTTGTTGCCGAAGCCACCTTGTAAGTAGTCGGTCATCGGGGCCTGTCCCAGCCACATGTCCCAGTTGAGATGCTTCGGAACGTCCGCCTTCGGAATGTCCGAACTGGTGGGTGCTCCGCCGATGCGGCATTCGACTTTCTGAATCTTGCCAAGCCGTCCTGACCGAGCGATCGCGACGGCCATCAAGAATTGCTGCTGGACTTTCTTGCCGTTGGCGTCCATCTCGCTGCGTTGCTGTGTGCCTACTTGGAAGACGCGTTTCGTGGCGTCGAGCACCTTGATGATCTTCTTGCCTTCGTCGATGGTCAGCGTCAGCGGCTTCTCGCAGTACACGTCTTTGCCGTGCTTCATGGCGTCGATCGAAATCTTCGAGTGCCAATGATCCGGCGTGACGACGGTGACGATCTGCGTCTCCGGGTGCTTGTCGAGCAGTTCGAGATAGTTCTCGTAAACCTTGACCTCTTTGGCCGAGCCTTTCTTGTTCTGAGCCTCTTCAACACGTTTCTTTCCCTTTTCAGCGTGCTCGGCATCGACGTCGCAGACAGCGACGCAATCGCCGAACTTCAGAGCGTTCGGGCCGACGGCATTCCAGCGGTCGCCGGTGCCGATGCAAGCGATGAGCGGCCGCTCGTTCGGCGATTGAAACGCCTTGGCCGCCGCCGGATCGCGGAAGAACCAATACGGCATCGAACTGGCTGCGGCGGCCGCCAGCGTCGTCTGCATAAAGTCACGTCGAGTTTGTTTCTTGCTCATGGCACAGTCTCCGAAACGCGAGGAAATCAGCCGAGTATTTGCTGTCAGACGCGAGCGGCTCCCCCCGCCTGACGAAACTTCGGCGAGGAGTCTAAACACGGAACTGAACGATGGAAACCAACGTCGAACCGCGGCTGAGATTGACGATCTCCAGCCCCAGAGTACGATCCCCATGCCCCATTCGATCCCCATGCCCCATTCGATCCCCATGCCCCATTCGATCCCGCGAGCCATTCGATCCCGCGAGCCATTCGGCGATTTTCTGTTCGTCGCGGGTCGAGCCTTTCTCAATGAAGGAGTCTCGCCAATGACACCGTTCGCTGCTTTTCGCGGTTGGGTTAACGACGCTGTTGTCCGTCGATCATTTCTGCCAATCATTGCGGCGGCCGCAGTCGCGATTGTTGGAGTTGGCACATCGGCCGAGGAGCAAGCCGCTCCCGCCAAACGATTGACCCCCGCTCGCAAAGCAGTCCGGCCGGCAGATGACACGATCGCGGCGGACAATCCGCTGCTGCAATTGTTCTCAACGCTCATCACGGGCACCGACAGCCCCGCGAGTCCGGTCGTGAAACCAGCGGCAGCGTCCGAGCCGGCGACGCACACTCGACAGTCGGAGTTTCTGGTCAAGGGACACGATGACAAGGGTTGGCTGCAATCATTTGCCGTCGACAGCCAGGGACGTCTGCTGGCTGCGGTGGGCTCGCGAGCCACTTACGGCGTCGGGGCATCGAGCGCTCCCGCCGCGACACGCGAAGTGCAGGTCTTCAACGCGGAAGGGAAACCGCTCGCACATTGGCCGCTCGATTTCGATCCGCAGCGCATCGCGGTCGGCCCGAAGGACGAAGTCTTTGTCGCCGGGGCCGGCAAGATCGCGCGGCTCGACAAGTCGGGCAAGGTCATCGCTCAAGTCGATTCACCGCACATCGGGGCGCTACTGGGTGATCCCGAAGCACTGAAAGAATCGGCCGAGCAGCAACGCAAGCAAACGATCAACACCTACCAAGAAGCTCAGAAGAGCATGGAGCAGCAAAAGGGATTGCTCGAAAAACGAATCGCTGCGATCGAAGAGCAAGCCAAGAAAGCCGAAGAAGAAGCCAAGAAGGCTGCGGAGGAAAAGAAAGAAGCCACCGAAGAGCCGGCCGAAGACAAGACCGCGACTGAGACAAAGCCGATCAAAAAAGTTCGACCGGCACCGAAGGCCGTGGAGACTGCTGACGAGTCGGACGCACCCCGCGTCTTGAAACCGCTCACTCAACGTCAAGTGGGTCGTCCGGCGGATCGAGCCAATCCGCAGTTGACCGCGTTGAAGCGGCAACTGACGCAGAACGAAGCGCAGATCAAGGCGTACCAGCAGGTCGTCGAGCAGCAGGAGAATCGCTCGGTCGACGAGATCATCCAAGAGATCAAACAGCGGTTGCAAAAGATCAACGCGATTGCTGTTTCTGACGACGAAGTCTTCCTCACGACAGGTATCGCGAAGGGATACGGCTTCGCCGTGTGGCGAACCGATCTGGACTTCAAAGAGCCGAAGCAAATCATGTCGAATCTCAGTGGTTGTTGCGGACAGATGGACGTGCAAGTGATCGGCGGCGAAGTGTTCATCGCTGAGAACACTCGGCATCGAGTCGGCCGATACGATCGCGATGGCAAGCTGCTGGGAACGTTCGGGTCACGCGAACGGGAATCGGGCGGTCCTTGTTTCGGCGGCTGTTGCAATCCGATGAATGTCTGCCTGGGACCAAACGGCACCGTGCTGACGTCGGAATCCGAAGGCTTCGTCAAGAGCTTCCAAACGGACGGCACGTTCGTCGGTTTGATTGGAAAAGCTCAGGTGGGTGGCGGCTGCAAAAACGTCTCGATCGCGACGTCCCCCGACGGTGATCGGGTCTATTTTTACGACTTGGAAAAATCACGCGTCGTAGTGATGGCACGCGAGAAGCCGGCGGAAGAACTGAAGCCCGAAAAGACAGCGCTGAAGGATTAGCGGCGGTTACAGAACTGGCACGCAGCGCAAGCAAGTGGTCAAAACAACGGAAATTCAACCACTCGCTTGCGCGTCGTGCTGGTTTTCAGATCGCCTCAAACGAGGCTCCGCCTCAGACCCTGAGCCGCAGGGCGCTAGCCTCGGTTCGAGAGTCCATTGACGAACCGAACCGGACGCTAGCGCGTGCCGGCTCACCAAACTTGACACACTGTGTTCGACTTTCATGGATCAAGCAGACTAGGAACACGGACGTGCCGTGACCAGGGTTTTGGAGTTCAATGATGCCGCTTAATCGACGTGAGTTTGTGAGTCTCGGTGCGATCAGTGTTCTTGGCAGTTGGTCAAATGCTGGTATCAGCGCGGAGGAATCGAAGCCGAAGCCGTCGGATCCGCGTGAGTTGACGGTCGTCGTCATGGATCCGCTCGCTGCGCCGTTGTCGTGCCCCTGTGTCGAAGGTTATGCGCAGCGCGACTACACGAAGCTGACGGCATTTCTGGAGAGCCGGTTGGATCGGCCGGTCAAAGTCGTGTTCTCGGAATCACTGACGACCGCACTCAAAAACAAGACGGAAGGGAAGGCTGATCTCGTGATCGGCAAAGCGTCGGTCGTGAAGTTCGATGCGGCCGCGAATAAGCGGTCACTCAAACCGATCGCGCAGTTGTGCGGCAAGGATGGAGTGACGACTCAGACCGGCCTGATCGTCGTGCCGAGCGCTGACCCTGCAAAGACCGTCGCCGACCTCAAGAACTATCGCGTGATCTTTGGTCCCGTTGAAAGCGACGAGAAGCACGCGGCCGCGCTAGCGTTGCTCAAGAAACAAGGTGTTGAAGCGCCGAAGAAACTCGAAACGTGTGCCGGCTGCGATGAAGGCTGCCACAAGATTTTGGAGGCCGGCAAGGACTCGCGCGGCGCGGCGGTGATTAGCAGTTACGCCCGCCCGTTGTTGGAGGGCTGCGGGCAGGTCAAGAAGGGAGACTTGCGAGTCATCGGCGAAACCGCGCCGGTGCCGTTCATTGTCGCCTTCGCCGATGAACGTCTCGATGCCGGTTTGAAGAAGTCGCTGGAAGAGTCCCTGCTGGCGGTCGCCACCGACGCCAAGCTGTGCATCCAGTTGGAGACTTTGCTCGGCTTTGTCGCGGTCGAAGACGAAAGCCTGCTGGTTGGAAAAAAAAAGTCGGTGACATCCCGATAATCGCGTGGACTGGCTGGCGCGGCCCAAATCGCGATGGTCTCGTTCCCTGGTTGCCCGATCGGTTGCCGGCCGAGCCGAAATTTCTCTGGCAGAAGAAATTGTCCAATCAAGGGCTCGGCGGAGTCGCGGCGATGAAGAGCCTCGTGCTCACGGTGGATCGCGATTCGGCCGACACTGCGGATCTCTTTCATTGCTTCGCGGCGGATACCGGCGTCTTGCAATGGACGCTGAATCAACCGGCGAGTGGCCGGCTCGATTACGGCAACTCACCGCGAGCGACTCCGCTGATTCATGGCGAATTGGCGTTCTTGTTCGGAGCGTTCGGGCATCTGCACTGTGTCGATTTGGAGTCCGGAGCGGTGCTCTGGCAAAAGAACATCCGGGACGAGTTCCAGGTTCACGACAAACTCGTTTGGGGGACGTCCTCTTCACCGCTGATCGTGGATGAGCAGCTCATCATCAATCCCGGAGCCGACG
>JAYVQJ010000902.1:0-4903 GCA_043777235.1 Planctomycetia bacterium | reverse complement strand
GCGTCGGACTGAAGAGCGGCGACATGAAGGTTCCACCTGCCTCGAAGAATGCACAGCCGGTCGTGTCGCTCGAACCGGCTCGCAACGACGATGTCATTCCGGTGGAACTGTCGTACGTCCCCGATGTGCCAGGTGAGTACAAGATTCGTGTCGAGGTTGTCCCACTGGAAGGAGAGATCAAGACCGCGAACAACTTCCGCGAGACGCTGCTGACCGTGCGTCGCGGTGGCATCAATGTGGCCTACTTCGATGCCGCTTGGGCTCCCGAACAAAAATGGCTGCGGCTGCTCAACGCGACCGATCAAGTGCAGATCGACTTTCAACCGGTGCGCGGCGGCAAGCAACGCGACCTCAACGACATCGACCAGGAACTGTTTCAGCGCGGTCGCTACGACGTCTACATCATCGGCGACGTCCCCGCGAAAGTCTTTGGACCGGAACTGCTCAAGCAACTCGCCGCGCGTGTCGATGAGGGAGCCGGCTTGCTGATGATCGGCGGCAATCACAGCTTCGGAGCGGGCGGCTATGCCGAGACGCCGCTGGCCGATCTGCTGCCGGTTGCGATGCGAGCCAGCGAAGCGGTCTCCGGCGACGACATCGACCCCTCGCTGCGTCACGCCGACGAACTCAAGATCGTCCCGACGCCGAGCGGCTTGAGGCACTACGTGATGCTCGTCGAGTCAGCCGACAAGAATCTCGCGACGTGGTTGGGACTGCCGCCGCTCGATGGCCCGAACAAGCTTCGTGAGAAGAACGAATTCGTCGAAGTCCTCGCGAGTTCCGAACAAGGCGCTCCGCTGTTGCTCGCCACTGCGGCGGGCAAAACGCGCGTGATGGCCTTCGCCGGCAACACGACATGGCGATGGGCGACACACGGCTTTCGCAACGTTCATCAACGCTTCTGGCGACAGATGATTTTCTGGCTGGCTCGCAAAGAGGACGACAAAGGCCAAACCGTTTTTGTCCGCATCGACCCGCGTAATTATCTTCCGGGACTTCCAGTCAAACTGGCCTTCGGTGCTCGCACGCCGGAAGGGGAACCCGTCACCGACGCCACGTTCGACGTCGCCGTGACCAATCCCAAGGACGAGACAAATAAGTTATCGACCCTGCGCGTCGGCAACGAATTCTCCGCCGACTTTCTGCAAACCGAACACGCGGGCGATTACTGGGTCACTGTGACAGCCCGCTCGAAAAATGGTCAGCCGATCGGCGAGGCGACGTCACGATTCCTGGTCGATGAACGCGACCTCGAACTCGACAATCCCGCCGCCGACCACGCGCTGCTGGCCGAACTCGCGAGCCTCACCGGTGGCAGTGTCGTCGCTCCCGAACAACATGGAGCATTCCTCGAACGCTTACTGAAAGAAGGGCTCGTTCGCCGCGAGGAATCCGAAGTGACTCGCAAACCGCTCTGGGACAACTGGCCGTTCTTAATCGTGTTCGTCTCGCTGCTCGCGACCGAATGGACGATCCGCAAACTGCGCGGATTGGTGTGAAAAGTAACCCGAAGCGTGAGCGAGGGCGGGCGCTCACACAGATTTGCATTTCACGTTCATGGCCGTCCGATGCGCTCGCCCTCGCTGACGCGTCGGGTTAGTTTGCGAACCGGCTTCATCACTCCGGCAGCGCGGAGTGCCGGTACATGTTCCGCAAGCTCGGATCGCACAGGCCGACGACGTTGAACGGACGGAGCGCGTCGGACAGCTCTTGCTCAAACTGTTCGATGCTGCGTGCTTCTCGCAACCGATTGCACATCCGTCGCACGACCGCGAGCCATTGCTCGTCATCGGCCAGCAAGAACGCTGGGCGAAAATCACCGACGCTGGTGAGCCGCGCTCGTTCGTAGCTCGTCGCCGCCGCAAAGTAGAGCATCGTCGCGGTCGCGAATCGCCGAAAATCCCCCATCGCCGCGAAGCAACCGCTGACCAGTAAGTCGATCAATTCCGTCTCCGCGATCACACAGCGATCGTACTCGCGCAGTTGCGATTCCAAGTCATCTCGGCCGAGCGACCGAATCAGAATTCTCGCGAGACGTTCGATCCCGCAAAGAGTGTGAGCGATGCCGGAACTGTGCAGCGCGTCGATGAACCCCGCCGTGTTCGGCAACATCGCCCACCACGCTCCCGCTGCGCGAGCCAGCTTGCGTTGCAATCGCCCGGTGCTGCGAAGTCCCCCTTCCGGTCGGATGATCTTCGCGTTCGCGAATTGCTCGCCGATCGACGGGTAGCGCTGCAGCCAAGAATTCCACTCGTCGCTGGCCGACAAGTTCGGCCGCTCGCCGCGATTCAAATCCTGGACGAACCCCGCGCTGAGGGTTTCATCGTTGAACCGCAGTTGCCACATCCAGCCGCCGTTAAAGACGTGATGCAACGCCGCGTGATCGCAGTCGAACGGATGCTCGGCCGTGTCGAAGCCGTTCGATTCCATACAGCTCTTCCAGCGAGTCACGTTCGCAAAGTGAGCGAACACCGTTCGCGAATTCGTCCGCAACTCGTGCGTGCGATCTTCGATCTTCAATTGCTTCGCGAGAACTTGTCCCTCACCGCTGCCATCGACGACGAAGCGGGTGCGCAAGTTCGTAGTTCCGCCTTCAGGCGGAATTCCGGAACCGCCTAAAGGCGGAACTACGAACTTCAGCGACAGTCGCACAGATTGTCCGTTGGGTTCGATCTCACCGACTTCGCATTGCTCAAGACAGACGGCTCCCGCCGCGCCCGCTTCGCGAAACAGGAACGCATCGACGTCCTGCCGCAGCCAATGCGTGTCCGAGTGCTGATCGCTGCTGCTCGCCGCAACGAGCAACTCGGTCGAATGGTTGGCATCGGCGACGAACGGCTGACCGGACTCGTGATGAAAATACGAGAAGCCGCGTTTGATACCGGACACAAGATGCGGATGTGTCGCCTGCCAAGTTCCGTACTTGGCCAGCGGGGCAACGTTTGGCAAGTCGTACTCGCGGCACAGGTCTCGCAGCACGAGATTGGCAATCGGCGTCGAGGATTCGCCGATCACGAATCGCGGATGCCGGCCTCGGTCGATGAGCGCGGTTCGCAAGCCCGCGCGTTGCAGCACCAATGCCAGCAAGCTGCCGCCGAATCCGCCTCCGACAATCGCGACGTCAACATCAAATGCACGCATGCCTCGCAACCTTAACTGAGCCAGTCACCGATTCCGCCTGGCGCTGTTCCATTTGGCCGGCCGATTGCCGTGTGCCGAAAGCCGATGGCCGTGATCCTTTCCTGAATCCATGAGAAAAGGATGACGGCCATCGGCTTTCGGCCTACGGCAAACGGCCGGCTCAGCCACAATCGCAAACGACCGGTGGCAGGATCGTCTGCGACAGATTCATTTGACGCAATCGCTCGATGCGCGCGGCGGCGCACGTCGAGCAGTCCGCGAATCGAGCGACGTCCCAAGTGTCGGCGAACACTCGGCCCCGTTTCATTTCGATGCCGGACGCCAGGACGTGTTCCAGCGATGACAGTTTCGGTGAAGCGAACCAGCCTTCGGATTGCAGCCGGTCCATCGTGCCGTTGCCAGCGCGTGTCGGAATCACCGAGACGCAAGTCGCGCCGCAATCGAAGGCGAACTGGATCGACTTCAGTGCCCACTCGATCCCTTCGTCTTCAGAAAGAAACGGCGGACGGAGCAGTACGAACGCTCGCACCGCAATGTCGCGCTCGACCAGAAACTTCGCCGCACGAGCGAAGTCGTCGAGCGTCATCCGCTTGTTCATCCGCGCGAGTACGTCGGGATGTGCGGTCTCCAATCCCATCGCGATTTCGAACTGCGTGCCGAGCAGTTCTCTAAACCGCAGCACACGTTCGTCGATGAGGCGTGGATGATTCTCGACGACGACCCGTTCAAACCGCCGCACTCGCTCGGCAATCGCGGGCCAGTCGGCTGGTGGAATCGCGGCCGAATCAAAAAAGTTGCCGCTGTTGTAAAGCTTCACGATGCTTGCGGCGGGGAATCGTGCCAACGCGATGTCGATCTGCCGAGGAACCGCGCCGACCGGAGTCGGTTCGTCGAGCGTGTGTTTCCAAAGATCGCAGTACACGCAGCGAAACGGGCACTCGCGATTCGCCAGAAAGATCGTGGCGACATCGTGGACTTGTCCGTCGGCTTGCCGCTCCGGCTCGACAAACGCCGCGATCGGCTGCCACGGATCGACGAACTCTTTCGGCCCGCGTGCGGCGAGGATTTCACGATCGGTCAATATCGGCGGCAAAGGAATGTTCACGTTGCGAACTTCAATCCTCACTCGTCGAACTGAAACGTCATACCGGATCGCAGGACGTGGACTTTCAGGTTGCGAGCGGCGGCCGGTTCACCCTTGGTCAATTTGTCGCGAACCGCTTTGCGGCCGTCGATGACGGTGACGTTATTGTTGCCGATGACTTCGCACTCGCGGCCGTGGACGACAACGGCGGTCTCCTCATCGATGCCGAAGCCGACGAGTTCCGGGTAGTCGATCACCGCTAGGGCGAGCCGATTGAAACGGCCCTTTTGCAGGAAGTGCTGATCGACGATGACCTCCGGCCACAAGCCAAGGCCGTTTTGCAGATACGGTGCGTTGCCGACCTTCAGGCTGTCGAGGTCTGAGCGTCCGCCGATCATCGTCTTACCCATCACGGCCGCTCCGGCACTGGTGCCGCCGACGATCGCGCCGTTGCGGTAACGAGTCCGAATGGTCTCGGCGATGTCACCGCTGGCTCCTTGGATGTTGTTCATGAAGATTCCCTGCAACCCGCCGGGGAACCAGATCAAATCGGCTTCGCGAAGCGTCTTCACGGCGGCGTTTGCTTGTTGCGGGTTCACCAGAGCGACATTGCTTGCGCCGGCTCGCTTCCATCCGGCCACCGAGCCGGGACCGGTCTCTGGATTGGCCGCGGGCAGC
>JAYVQJ010000901.1:0-4910 GCA_043777235.1 Planctomycetia bacterium | reverse complement strand
AAGTATCGCCATGAAACGCCGAAGCTGCGGTTGGGATTTCAACTTCCTAACGCAAGTCCTTGTCGGAGAGCCACATTAGTGACCGCTGGCCCTGGCGTTTCGGTCATCCGATCCGCGACGCGCGCTGCACCAAGAAATCACGCGCGAGTGGTGGCAAATCGCACCGCAACGGTTTGAGTGGATTATTTCGGATCTTGTTTGGGAGGAGATCAGTGACGGCGATCCATCGGCCGCGAAGGAGCGGCAAGACGCCGTCGAGAGGATTCCACGGCTAACGATCAACGACGACGTCCTTCATTTGGCGGTGGTCTATGAGCTTTCCCTGGGGATTCCGCCCAAGGCCAAATCGGATGGTCTCCATTTGGCGATTGCTGTCGCCCACGGGATGGATTATTTCGTGACTTGGAATTGTGCGCACTTGATGAATCTCGACGTGATCCGAAAACTGCGTGCGGCCAATCTTCGCGAGGACCGAATCACTCCGATTATCATCACGCCGGAAGCCATGCTGGAAACACTGGAGGACGAATGATGTGGAAAGACCCCATCGTTGAAGAGGTGCGTGCCGCTCGACAAAAGATTCTGGAACGCTTTGGCGGCGATCTTGCCAAATACTGCGACCATCTCCGCAAAGAGCAAGCCAAACATCCGGAACGGTATGTCTCGAAGGACACGCTTGATGCCAATCGAAAGGCGAAGGACGAACTGGAGTTGGTTCCCCATGAGTAAACTCCACCGCGACGAAGTCTTCATCGGCCGCATCCGCCGAGACCTCTCGCACCCCAACGGCCTCACCTTCTGGTGCGTCAGCGACAACCTGCGAAAAGGCACGGCAACCAACGCTGTGCAAATCGCGGAGTTGCTGGCGAAGCACAAGGGATAAAGATGCCTTACGGCATTCCTTGGGAAACAGTTCACGGCTACAGGTGCGTGTCATGCAGGAACGAGCATTCGCATGACACGTATAGGCCCTTTTGTTGCCTCTGCGGCGCGAAGCAGCCTGATGAAAAAGACATTGAAACCAGCGGTCTGATCATCCCTGCGGAACTCGCAGACAAAGAGGTGACACGAGACATCGACCGAATGAACGATTTCTTGAATCGTCACGTTGGGAGAGAAATCGCGATCTGGTTTTACTCTGTGTCACATTCGGAACTTGAACTCAGATTGCGCCATTCCGGCGATCCTGGCTCGCCGAAATCCATTGAACCGTGGCGCAATACCGTGATCTATTGTGGTGCAACGGATCGTATCATCCTGCCCAAAATGCGATGGGAGTGTTCGCTCGAAATTCGTTCTCACTCAAATCGCTATGGCATCAAATACATCTTGGAAGACAAACAAGCCGAAGTCGTAATTGAATGCCGAATGGTCACAATGTATTTCGATGTTGAACCGATTCTGTAATCCGACGCCTCACCCTACGGTTATCCAGCCATGACCGCATTTCAGGAAGCCGAACGATTGCTGCCGAAACTCACGCGGGCGGAGAAGGCTCTGCTCGCTCAGCGGCTTGTCGGCGATTTAGGGGCGAGAAATCCTTGGACCACGCCAGCGCGATCGGTATCGTCTGACTTGTGCCGACGCTCATTCGACAAAATGGTTTTGAGGTGATGATTCACACGGGCGATCACCGGCCGGCTCATGTGCATTGCTATCGAGGCTCTCGCATGGTCAAGGTGCAGTTGTCTGACTTGTCGGTTCTGTTCCGCCGACATGCCAGCGATCGGGATGTGAGCGAGGCCGTGCGGATCGTGGCGGAGCATCGCGAAGTGTTGCGGATAGCTTGGAGAGAGTTTCATGGCAAAGACTAAAAACATCGTCGAGATCGGCGACCGCTCGTGGACTCGGAGCGAATGGAACCGGATGCTGGCCGACGCTGATCATGCGGCTGACGAGTACGCTCGTCGTTGGCCGCAAGTGACCGCTGTCCGGTACGACCGAGCCACGAAGTCGGTTGTCTTGAACTTGAACAACGGGGCGCAACTCGGCGTCCCGGCGACCAAGCTGCAAGGCGTGGCCGGAGCCACCGAAGAGCAGCGAGCCGGGGTGTCGATCCTCGGCCCGAAGTGGGCCATTCAGTTTCCTCAAATCGACCAGCAGTTCACGGTCGAAGAGTTGCTCTGCGGAGTCTTCGGCAACAAGGCGTGGATGGCCAAGCTCAATCGCAGACCGAGTAAGACCGTCGCGTCCGCGAGAGTCGCCGCGGCTCGAACAAACGTCCGAAAATCAACGACGCGACGGAAAGCCGTGACGGCGTAAAACCCGAATCGGGTGGGGCGAGTTACGACTGCGTTCGCTGGTTAGCGAATTCGATCGGCGCGCTGGTGGCATTCCCAAAACGTCGCCGATAATATCCCCGCCCCGCTGACGGATGGCGGCGACGTGAGACAGGAGGCGGGGGCGTTTCGGTTCGCCGAAAGCACCGCCGGGTGGCACGGAGGTACCCACGATCGGAGTCACAAACCCGGTGGGACCAGGTGCGATGAGCCAGACCAAGACGGCGACACACGAGACGGAAAAAGAACTCATTCAGCGAGCACAAACGGCGGTCAGCCAATGCAACTGGACCGTCGGCGAATGCGCGGTCCAGTGGACCAAGAAGTTCGCTCGCGGCCGAACCGATGCCGATTTCGGCGAACTCGTCGGCATGTCCGGCGATCAGGTTTATCAGCGACGTCGCGTTTGCGAGACGTTCGCCGATGTCCAAACCAACTATCCGGCGTTGAAGTGGTCGCACTTTTACATCGCTTTGAATTGGGACGAAGCCGCTGACTCGCTGAGCTGGGCGAACGAAAACGAAGCAACCATCGCTGAGATGAAAGCATGGCGGCGGTTACAGCTCGGTGAAGATGTCACGACGAGTGCGGCCGATGATCAGGAAGCTCTGCTGGTCGGCAGCGACGGCGCGGGAGCGTTCGATGCTTACGAATCGGATCGTCCCGGCGTCGTGCGTGCCGAAGGGGATTTGGAACTCTCCGCAGCGCGAGCTCCGATGCCGGGCGGATCGGTCAAGCGAGGCCGTGAGACGGCGGATTCCTCGACCCTCTCCGCATCGGCGGGCGAATACGCTCCGTTCAAAACCGGAGCCACATCCGCTCCGCGGGAAATGCTGGATGATGTACCGGGGAACGCTTCATCGCTGAGCGTCGAGCAAACCGTCAAACGATTGGCGACGATGCTGGAACGCTGCGCGAAGACGATCACTCCCGAAGTGCAACGTCAATTCGCGAAGCTACCGGAAAAAGTTCGTGTCCGTTTCATCGCCGCGATGAAAGACCTCCGTGAACGCGCCGCCGACCTGAAGTAGTTTGACCACTGACCCTCTTCTTCGAGGTGCCTCATGCAGCCTCGCGATGACATTGGCTCGCCCAGCACGTCTCGGCGATCCGGAATTTCAATCAACGGCTCGCTGGTGGTGATGCTGGTGGTGTTGGTGTTGGTGTTGGTCTATCGCGACTTCACTCGGCAAGAGCGTCCGATCGTGGCTCGCGGCAACTTAGCGGAAGACGAGACGGCGACAATTGAACTCTTCAAGCGAGTGGCCCCATCGGTCGTGCATGTGGACAACATTGCTCGGCGATTTGATTGGGGAAACCCGGACGGTTCCGAGGTACGGCAAGGCTCCGGCAGTGGATTCGTTTGGGACCAATCCGGGCACATCGTCACCAACTATCACGTGATTCACGACGCAGAGAAATTCTGGGTCACGTTGGCCGACAACACGCAACTCGAAGCGATCAAAGTTGGTGTCGATAAGTCGAAGGACTTGGCGGTCCTGAAAGTGAACTGTCCCGCCGAGAAGCTGCGACCGATTCCAGTGGGGACGTCGTTCGATCTGCAGGTCGGCCAAAAGGTGTTCGCGATCGGCAGTCCGTTTGAGTTGGATCAGACACTGACGACGGGCATTATCGGCGGCTTGGGACGCGAGATCGCCTCGCTCACTGGCCACCCGATTCAAGGGGTCATTCAAACCGACGCGGCGATCAATCCTGGCAATTCGGGAGGACCGTTGCTCGACAGCGCCGGTCGGTTGATCGGTGTGACGACGGCGATCAAGAGTCCGTCAGGAGGCTCGGTGGGAATCGGATTCGCGGTTCCGGTCGACACGGTGCAGCGAGTGGTTCCGCAACTCATCAGCAACGGAAAGGTCAAACGTCCGGGGCTGGGAATTCGAGCTTTGGACGATCGCCGCACCGCTCTGCTGCGGCTTCAGGGTGTCGTCATTCTTCAAGTTGTGCCGAACAGTGCCGCCGAAAAGGCCGGGTTGCGCGGCGTTGATGTCGAACAGCAGATCGTGGGCGATGTCATCGTCGAAGTTGAGGGTCATGAAGTCCGAAACCAAGACGACTTGTACCGCTCGTTGGACTTGCACGACGTGGGAGAGGTCGTCCGCCTCACGGTGATGCGTGGCGACAAGCCAATCGAGGTGCAGGTCACACTCCAAGAGGTTCCCAGTGTGGACCGGTAAGCGGCGTTTCCGGCTCCTTTTGCGAGGCTGATGGAATCTCGGTATCCCGACTGATACCATGCTCGCGAAGTGGCGAGCTCCAGCAGCAGGATCCCATGAATCAAAAAAAACCAGGTCCGATGTATTCGACGCCCCCGCGCAAAACGTGCCCGGTCTGTGGCCAAGTCTCGTATTCGCCAGCGGGAGTTCATCCGCAATGTGCCGAGGCTCAGGCGGACGAGAAACGCATGAAGAAGGTGAAGGCGAAGAAAGCGGACAAGCCGGTTGTGATGGATGCGACCCCATCTGCGTGGCGAAAGCCCTGTCCGAAGTGCGGCACTCAGGTGCATGTTCGGAAAGCTCAGTGCGAGTGCGGCCATAAATTTGTCGTGCAGAAGACGAAATCGGGATTCGGCGACGACGACTAATACGGATCGCACAAATTAGCCGCGCGGCGCTA
>JAYVQJ010000900.1:0-4910 GCA_043777235.1 Planctomycetia bacterium | reverse complement strand
ATCGGTGACAGTTCGCAGGTATTCGCGGCGTGCGAGCGCGAGTGCTTGCAAGGATTGCAGCGTCTCCAGCGGCAGCCCTTGAGCATTCCGAATGCGTTCCGAGTTCCGATCAAAGGAACTGACCGCCGCTTGCACTCCTTCTTCGGAGACGGCGAGTTGGCGTTGCCGAGCGGTGACTTGCTGGTGCGCTTCCACCACTTCGCGGGCGATGCGGTCGAGCGTCGCGATCTCGCGCCAGCGCGCTTGATTCACACGCGAGTTGGCTTCGTCGCGTGCGGCCTTCTCGCCAAGCCCCAAGTTGCGGACTTCCCAATAGGCGATCGCGTCCGCGTCCAGTCGATTGCCGATCTGTCGAAAATCATCTCCCTTACCGCCGCCGAAGCCGCCGTAGCTGACGCCGAGCAAGACGCTGGGTAACAGCGGTGCGTGCTTTTCGCGTTTCAGTCGCTCGCAGGCTTCAGCGACGAGTTGCCGCTGTTCGCAGATTTCCGCGCGGTGCGACAAGCCTTCCGCGACCAGTTCTTGCATCGACCCGCTGGTCTCACGCAGCGAAAGAGGGACGACGGTCATTTCCGTCGGCAGTAATTCCACCGAGGGGTCGATGTGCAAGAGTTGCGCAAGCCGAGCACTTGCGACTTGGACTCCTTCTTCGGCTCGAACTGCTTCGTTGCGGCGGACGGCCAGTTCCGTACGGGCGCGGTCATGATCGGCCGCGAGACCCTGTCCGGAGTCCGCATACGATTTCGTCAACTCGCTGAGGTTCAGCGCGAGTTGTTCAATATCACGAGCAATCGCGAGTTCCTGATTCGCTCGCAGCAGTTCAAGGTACGCGAGGGCCGTTTGCAGCATCACGTCTTGCTCGGCCACCGTCGCGGAGTATTGCCGGGACGCAGCCGCATGTTCGGTGATCTTCGGTTGATAAATCGCATCGGTCAGTTGAAACGACGCGAAGATTCCCGGCACTGTCGGTGAGCCCGCTCCAACGGCATTCGCTCCGAAGCCTGTGAAGTACGAACCGCGACGGGTGTTGAAGACGTGACCAGCGACGTCCTGAATCCGGCCTTCGTGTTTGTTCCAGTTGGCTCCCGCTCGGATTGACGGCAGCCACAGCGCTTCGGCGCGCGCGTGCTGAGCGTATGCCTCATTGATCCGCTCGCGTGCGAAGGCAACGTTCGGATTCTGTCCGCACGCAAGCTGCAACGCCGATGCGAGATCAACGGCGTATCCCGTCGACGACGTGACCTGATTCGTGGCGGGCGAAGATTGTTCCGGTTCGGCCGGCGTCGGGGGAATGATGACTTCTGTTGTGAATGCGACTGACTCAATGACGTTTGGCCCAAGAGCAGAGTCACTTCTAAAGACGGGGATTTGTTGCTGCGGTTGCTGAGCCGTCTTTGCTGTAGAAATCGGCTGAGCGGAAACGGGATGCGGCCGAACCTCTCGAACATTGGCCGTCTGCGTTGTCGCGCAGCCGACGACGACCAGCAGGCCGCAGCAGCCGATCCGACCAAGTTGTCGCGGCAATGCGATCACGAGGCAGCGTCCTTTCTGACGCGGCGGCAACTTTTGCCGAAACCGAGCGCGGAATCCGTTCCGTCGACGCGATGACACAAGGCCGCAGTTCGGGATCGGCAAGTCACGTTGAGTTGATGCAGCATTCCGCGCGTGCGGGTGGCACCTGTCGCAACAGTCGTGTCGGTCGCGAAAGAGACGCGAACTTGTCAACCGTGGCAGAGTTTGCGGGTGAGATTACTTCGGCACGACGATTTCGACCGACTGGCCCTCTTTGTACGCGGCGAGGTTCGCGCCGATGAGTGACTCTTCGCCGCTCAAACCGGAGACAATTTCCACGTCGACACCGGCGACGATTCCCGTCTTGATCGGCAGTTTGGCAATCTTGTTTTCCGCGGTGATGCTCAAGCAGAACGACTCGGTTCCCTGTTTAAGGATCGCTGATTTCGGCAGCGAAAGAACGTCGGCTCGGCGAGCAACTTCGACTTCAGCGGTCGCATACATGCCGGGACGCAAGCGAGCATCAGGATTCGGCACGTCGATCTCTGTCCGAAGAGTTCGCGAGCCGGCTTGCAGCGTCCAACTGGTTCGCGTGACTTTGCCCTCGAATTGTTGGGCCGACAAAGACGGGACACGCAGTTTCGCGGGACTGTCTTGATGAACGAAGCCAGCGTCCGCTTCAGGGACATCCAAGAAGATGCGAACGATGTCGGCTCGCACCACCACGAACACCGGCTTCCCACCGGCGCTGCTGCCGGGCTGAATGAGATGCCCTGTGTCGAGATGCCGTTCGGTGATGATCCCATCGAACGGAGCTCGCAATGTCGTGTAGCTGAGCAACGCTCGCGTGCGCTGTTCATCAGCTTGAGCCACTTTGAGCTTGGATTGCGCGGCGATGACATCGGCATCTGCCTTTTCGATGGCAGCGTCAGCCTCAGAAAGTTTGGCTTGTGCGGATTTGACCTTCGCGGTGATCTCGCGCCGGCCGGCATCGGCCGCTTTGAATTGTTGCTCGGTTTCATCCGCGACTTTCGGAGTGATCGCTTTCTTCTCGACGAGCTCTTTGATCCGTTCGAATTCGGACTTCCAGCGATCGTACATCGCTTCTGCTCGGTCGATGGACGCGCGGGCTTCTTCGAGCTGCGCAGCCGCCGACGCCTTCGACGCCTTCGCGAATTTCACCGCCGCCACCGCCTGTGTCACCCCGGCCTGAGCTTCGCCGACATGGGCTTCCTTCTGCTGAAGTTCCGCGTCGAGTTCGGGGATCTCCAGTTCCGCCAAAATCTGTCCCGGCTGCTCCGGCTGATCGGTGCTGATGCGCGTCGGCCCAGTGACTCGGTCGCCGATATCGACATGCACCTTCTTCACGAATCCGGCGAGCTTGGCGTGGATCGGCGTCTCCTCAAAGGCTTCGATTTGTCCCGGCTGCTCGGTCACGCGCACCAGTGTCTTACGAGTCGCCTTGATCGGCGTGACTCGCATCACGCCGTGAGCGGACTCCGATGTGGCCTTTGGCGATGTTGTCGCAGGCGGCCGTTCGCAGCCAACGAGGAGCGAAAACGCGAACGAAATCAGGAGCAACAATCGTCGCATGGTGAAACTCGGTTAGGTTGGAACGTTGTAATGAGCACTCTCTGGATCATCGGGATCAAGCGACGCGGACTTGGTCGACGCTCGCGACTGCACGACGGCGAAGACAGCGGGAAGAATCAGCAATGTGGCGAACGTGGCAGCGATGAGACCGCCCATCACGGCCCGACCGAGCGGTGCGGTTTGTTGGCCGGATTCGCCGAGGCCGAGAGCCAGCGGCAACATCCCGGCGAGCATCGCGGCGCTGGTCATCGCGATCGCTCGCAAACGACTGGTCGCTCCGTAAACGGCCGCATCGGAGGATGGGCACTCTTGCCAGTCCTGCGGTTCTTTGATCGGCGTCAATGTCGCTGAGCTTGGTCGCGCAAGAGTGCCCAACCTCCGGCGTTCTTCGGCGAACGTGACCAGCAGGATCGCGTTGGCCATCGCGACGCCGAGGCTCATGATGGCTCCGATAAAGCTTTGGATGTTGAGCGTGCTGCCGGTCAGCAGCAGCGACAACGCGACACCGGTGATGACGGCCGGTGCGGTCGAGACCGTGACGAACGCCAGCCGCCAGCTTTGAAAGTTCGCGGAGAGCATCAAGAAGATGACGAGCACCGCCATGAGCAAACCGATGCCGAGGCCGCTCATGATCGAACGCAGTGGCGGGATTTGGCCGCGAAGCTCGTGCGAGATCACTGCCGGTTTCGGAACGGGCGTCGTGCTGCCGGCGGCTTTCGCTTTCTCTTCGGCTTCTTTGTGAGCCTCCGCCTTCGCCTTCGCGTCTTGTTTGGCGACCGCGTTCAAGGCGTGAGTGATCTGTTGCGAGACGGCTCCAAGATCATCGCCGGCGATGTTGGCGGTCAGACTGATTTCTCGCTTCATGTTGTAACGGTCGTATTCACCGGGGCTCGTGGCGTTGGTGAGCGACGCGACGTCGCGCAGCAATAACGATTGGCCGGAATGAATACCGCTGCCGCGTTGAATCGGGACGGCTCCGAGATCTTCGACGCTGTCGAGTTGCGGCTGCGGGATTTCGACCTGCACCTGATAGCCGATGCCGGTTTTCGGATCGGGCCAATAGTTCGGGACAACAAAGCGGCTAGACGACGTAGCCGTGACGATCGACCGCGTGACTTGCGAGACCGTCGTACCCGACAGACCGGCTTTCTCGCGATCGACTTTGACCTCGACGGTCGGATAGTCGAGCGACTGTGCGATCTGCATGTCGCGGATCGCCGGCATCTTGCCGAGTTCGGCTTGGACCTTGCCGATGTAATCGCGATTCTCAGCGAGACTGCCACCGCGCGCGGCGATCTCGATCGGAGTCGGAGCACCGAAGCTCATCACTTCGCTGATGATGTCGGCCGGTTCGAACGAAAATCGCACATTCGGGAAGCGGTCGCGAAATTCGCTGCGAAGCTCTTCCTTCATGGACTCGGTGCTGATGCCGGACTTCGGCTTGAGCGCGATCCGCAGCAGACCTTCTTCCGGCCCGCGCGAGAAGTGATACACCGAGTTGATCGGAAAGCTCGCCGGAACCGTGCCGATGTAGCCGAGCGTCATCGCGACTTTGTCTTCGCCAACTTTCTGCTTGACCGTGTTGAGAATGTCGAGCGCGATCTGCTCGGTCCTGTCGATGTGCGTCCCGTCGGGAGCACGGAACCTCAAGCGAAATTCGCCAGCATCAACCGTCGGGAAGATTTCGATGCCGAGCCGGCCGCTGGCCCAGAACAACGTCACGCCGCAGACCGCCAGATACGCCGGGACGACAACCCAGCGCAGGCGGACGGTGGTGGAAACGAGACGAGCAAACCAGCTATTTG
>JAYVQJ010000899.1:0-4914 GCA_043777235.1 Planctomycetia bacterium | reverse complement strand
GCTTGATCGCCGGCAAGCCGGTCATCAGTTTCGACATCGACGGTGCTCGCGAAGTGATCCTCTCCGGCGAGACCGGCTATCTGCTTCCGTCGCATCGGCCGAGCGATCGCACGGTCGATGTCATCGCCGACAGCCAGCAATTTCCGGCACCGTCGCGAAAGAACGACCTTTCGTCGGCGCGACTTCCAAGTCCTTCCCAAGCAGACTGCGTCAGCATGTTGTCTCAAGCCATCCAAAACTTGATCGCCGATCCGGCTCTTCGCGAGACCTTCGGACGCACCGGCCGTGAGCGGTTCACCGAGCAATTCCGCCACCAGACGATGACCCGAAGAATTCGCGAGGTCTATGCGGATTTGCTCGGACAGCCGCTCCATCAGTCCGCGTCATCCCGATAACGGATTCGGTGACAAATGACTCACCGCCATTCTTGTTGGAACACTTCATTCAAGAGTTTGCCTCTCGCAGAGGCGCAGAGTTCGCGGAGTCCGACGTGACTACGTTTGCGTTTTCTCCGCGACCTCTGCGCCTCTGCGTGAGGACCAATTTCCTTCAACACACTTGGCGGAGAGGCTGAAAAACGAAACCGGAATCCGCTCAGCTCATCAACCGGCGTCTCGCCTCACGCACGATCCGCTCTGCTTCATCTGCGGAATTCGCCATCGCCGTGAGGTGTCCCATCTTGCGACCGACACGAGCGGAAGACTTGCCGTACAAGTGCAGTTTGACTTCTGGCATCCGCAGCGCGGCTTCCCAATTCGGCTCGCCGCTCTCCCAAATATCGCCGAGCAAGTTCGCCATGGCCGCTGGACGCAGCAATTCCGTTGAACCCAACGGCAAGCCACAGATGGCTCGCACTTGCTGCTCGAACTGACTGGTCACGTTCGCGTCGAAGGTCAGATGTCCCGAGTTGTGCGGACGCGGAGCCAGTTCATTGATCAGCAACCGATCGTCGTGAGTCAGGAACATCTCGACGCATAAGACACCGACGACATCCAACGATTCCAACACGCCGCGAGCAATCGCTTCAGCTTCCGCCGCGACGCGCGGCGAGACCCGCGCCGGTGCCACCGTGACGTCCAAGATGTGATTTGAGTGCGCGTTCTCCAGCAAACCAAAATTGGCGAACGAGCCGTCGATCCCGCGAGCGCCGATGACCGATACCTCCAATCGGAAATTCACAAAACCTTCCAAGATGGCTTCGTTCGTTTCCAGTTGCTCCCAAGCCGAAGCGGCCTCCTCCAGCGATTGAATCTTGCTCTGCCCTTTTCCGTCGTAGCCCCAACCGGCAGTCTTCAACACGGCGGGAGTGCCTAGCTCGCGAAGCGCGGCCTGCAATTCTTCCAGCGACCGAACCGCTCGATACGGAGTCACCGGGAAGCCGTGCTCGCGCAGGTAAGTTTTCTCACGCAGTCGATGCTGAGACACATGCAACACCTGCCCCGCCGGACGCACCGGTGCAAATCGAGCCGCCGCCTCCGCCGTGGCCGAGGGGACATTCTCAAACTCAAACGTCACGACCGAGACGCGCTTCGCGAAAGCCGCGACCGCGTCCAAGTCGTCATACGACGCGGTGACTTCTTCGTCCGCCACTTGCCCGGTCGGTGAGTCCGAATCCGGAGAGAAGGTGTGAACTCGATAACCCATCCGCCGGGCGGAGATCGCAAACATCCGGCCGAGCTGACCGCTGCCGAGTACGCCCAGCGTCGCTCCCGGAAGTATCACTTGGGATTGGCTCCCATGCTTTCCCTGAGTCACGGCAAATTCTCCTACGGCAACAGCCGACGTTGGCAACGTCGGCCCACGATCCTGTCCATGACTCACGGCAATGTCTCCTGCAAGACCTTCTGAGCTTGATCGTTCTGGAAGGCACGCAACTTCTCACGAAGTTCCGGTCGCGTTGTCGCCAAGATGCGCACTGCCAACAACCCAGCGTTGATCGCGCCGGCCTTCCCAATCGCCATTGTTCCGACCGGCACTCCACCCGGCATCTGAACGATCGACAGCAGCGAGTCCAAACCTTGCAACGCCTGGCTCTGCACCGGAACGCCCAGGACCGGCAAGAGCGTGTGCGAAGCCACCATCCCCGGCAAATGCGCCGCACCGCCGGCACCGGCGATGATCACTTGAATGCCGCGGCCTTCCGCTGCTTTCGCATACTCGGCCATTAGCTCCGGAGTCCGATGCGCGGACACAATTCGAAATTCATGAGCGACCCCAAACTGAGCCAGCACATCGACGGCGTGACGCATCGTCTCCCAATCGGATTTGCTTCCCATGATGACGCCGACTACTGGAGCAACGTCTGAATGAGCCATCGAAATCTCTCCCCGAGTTCATCCCGCCGATGATGTCGATCAACAGCCGACAGTTTCTAAGCGGTGAAGGTTGCGTTGCAAAGTCGCTCGGCAAATCAGTCACGGTTGGCAAAATTCGTGAGGTCAGCTTGAGCTCTCTGTTATGGGACGCTCGTCGAAATTCGTTTGATCCGTGGTTCGGCTCTGACATTCGTGGGAAGTAAAGTTTCTGAGGGCTTCCCACGAATGGCAGGGCCGAATCACAGATGAGGTGCATTCCGAATAATGCTGACACCTTCGACCATGCCTGAAATGACCACAAGGACCGCGCGGTTTCCTCATATTTGTGGGTGCTGACAGTTGTCAGACGGTTTCCAACAAGGCGGGAACTCGGCAAACTTTGACGAACACAAGCGGGGGCTTTGTGGGTTACACTTTGGCCAACGGACGTCCCTTTCGGTGAGGTCAGCCGGCATGAGCGTGGCGACAGTCGAGTCTTGGAGTGAAGTCGCGGTTCCTAACGATGAACCGATGGCGGAGTCGTTCCGTTCCGTGGTCGCTCCGCCGCCGACTCGGTTTCGTGATGAAATTATTCTGCTGGAACTGGCCGAGGACGCCGACCGATCCGACTCGACGGGCACACGCACAGCCTTTGGCGGCTTGCTGGTCAGCCTGCTGCTGCATGTGTGGTTGATGATGAATCTCGGCGGCTGGTTGTTGCCCGCGCCGGTTGAGGCGTTGGAACCGATCATCGAGACGACCTTCACGGAGAAAGTGATCCGACAAGAGATCGAAGAAGCGATTCCGTTCGAGTTGGCGAATCCCGATGAACGAGAACTCGAAGTCCGCGAAGTGACGAACGCGATGAGCTTGGGACTGGCGGTCGTGCAAGATGTCCCGAAGGTGGCCGCTCCCGCCAAGCAATTGCTCGACGAGGCGCGCGTTGATCTCGCGAAGCTGCCGGCTTACGACGTGCCGGAAGGACTGAAGTTTGATGACCGCTTGGTCGTTAAAGGTTCGACCGGCGAGCAGATGATTCAAATCGAATCGGCACTTGATCGCGTCACTTGGGAGATCGCTCAGAACCTGCAAGAGAGCAAACTGCTGGTCGTCTGGTTGCTTGATGGATCGGCCAGTTTGAAGACGCAGCGTGAAGCGGTCGCGAAACGGCTGCGACGCGTTTACGGCGAACTCGGCGCGTTGGAGAACACCAGCACGATTCCGCGACACGACAAGGGATTGCTTTCCAGCGTCGTGATGTTTGGCGAGAAGACCAATTTTGTTGTCAAACCGACCGACAAGTTTGAGGAGATCCAAGAGGGGATCGAAAAACTGCCGACCGACACGTCGGGCATCGAGAACGTCTTCACGGCGATCAAGCAAACGGTGAATTTGTGGTCGAGTTACCGCACCGAACAGCATCGCCGGATCATGCTGATCACGATCACCGACGAAGCCGGAGACGATTTCGGCAAGCCTCATCTCGATGCGATCGCACTCTGCCGACGCTACGGAGCGAAAGCCTATGTGATTGGCCCGACTGCTCCCTTCGGTCAACGTCGCGGTTTTGTGCCGTATGTCGCACCGGAGAACGGCAAGACGTATCAGCTTCCGATCGACCTCGGCCCCGAAGCCGCGATGGCCGAGAACGTCAGCTTGCCCTTCTGGTTCAACGGGCCGCAGTACGAGTATCTCTCATCCGGTTTCGCACCGTACGCGCTGGCTCGGCTGGTCAGTGAAACGGGCGGGGTCTACTTCCTGACGAACATGACCACGATGGCCGGGCTGGCTCCGATCGGCACATTCGACGAGGCAACGTTGCGAACGTTCGCTCCCGATTACAGCTTCGGCGAGATCGAAGAATTCGCGAAGGATGTCCGCAAACATCCGCTGCGAGTCTGTGTGCTCAACGCCGCTCAAATGAGCCAGAAGTTCAAAATCAAAGGAGCACCTCGGCTGGACCTGCGCGTGACCGCGAACAACTTCCGCCAAACGGCGACCGATGCTCAGAAGGATGTCGCCGAAAGTCAGTACATGCTCGACGCGATGCTGCAAGCGTTTCCGCCTGGCATCGAAAAGCAGCTCGACAAGGAACCGTCGCTGCGTTGGCGGATGGCCTTCTGTTTGAACTATGGCCGGCTGTTGGTCAATCGGACTCGGAATTTGGAATACAACTCGGCGCTGGCGCTGATGAAGACGTCGCTGGCCGAAGGAGACATCAATACCCGCTCGAATCACTGGATCTTTCATCCGTCGCCCGACGTGAAGAACTCCGGAGTCTCCAGCAAGAAGGGAGCACAGCTTGCGGCCGACTTGCTCAATCGAGTGATTGCTGAGGCACCGGGAACGCCGTGGGCCATCATGGCCGTTCGCGAACTGCAATTCCCATTCGGCATTCGAGTCGAAGAACGATTCGTCCCGCCACCGGCATCTCCCGCGCAGAACAAAGGCCAGGCGGCTCCGCAGAAGCCGCGGCCGTTGTTCGTCCAAGAGCCGAAGAAGAAAGAGCCGCCCGCTCCGCCGCCGAAGCCACCGGTCTTGCCGAAGCTTTGAGAGCGTCTAACATTCCGCCAGTAACCCGAAGCGTCAGCGAGGGCGAGCGTTCCATCCACTTATTTCT
>JAYVQJ010000898.1:0-4917 GCA_043777235.1 Planctomycetia bacterium | reverse complement strand
CAAATCGTTGGGCTGACTCATTCCGTCCTGATGTGCGAAGACCGAAATCTTTTTCGTGGCCATGTCCACTTTCAGGACGTTGTGGTTGACGTAGTCGGCGATGAACATCGCTCCGGCGAGGTCAAAGACGATGCCGTTGCCGACGCTCTTGTTGGGGAGTTCGACGAAGACTTCTCCCTTTCCAGCCGGAGTGACCTTGCCGATGGTCCCGTCGGCTTTGAAGTTCACGGCGTAGATGTTGCCGGCCCCGTCACACTGCGGGCCTTCGATGCCGCCCGTGAATTCCTTCGGCTGCGTGAGCGGTTCGGCGACGAATAATTTCTCTTCGGCTGCGTGCGTGTGTGTAAACGCTGACAGAACCAACGCGGTGAGAAACAGTCCGAGCCGTCGCCCGATCAGTTTTGAATTTGGCATGAACGAGTCCTTGTGAAGTCGGTTCGAGAAGCGTGATTGGCGAGTCATTCTGTCAATCAGGGGCGCGGGGAGCAATCAGTCTGGGATTGGACCGCTTGACGTCTTGCGGCGCGAGCTAGATGCTGTCCGCCCGTTGTGCGGTTTGAACCGACGCGATGCCTGCCTTCTCCTGCCATTGATCGTGAGGAATTGCCGATGTCTTCCGAGCCTTCCGCCTCGTTGCCCGCCGATCTGCCGTCGCCCTCGAATCGTTCGCCGTCGCGAACCATCTGGCTAGGATTTCTGTTGCTCGTGGCTGCGATCGCGGTCGCCGTTTGGGGGCCGAGTGGTTCGCGAGTTCCTTCGTTGCCCTGGCTGTCGTCCGCGCAGGCGGCTGATCCGCAGAACGATGAGCCGTCGGAGAAGCCCGCGAAGAAGGGGACTTCCAAAACGACCAAGAAGGAAGTCGAGAAGAAGGACGACGACGCGGCCGATGAATTGGAGAATCCGTTTCCGAAACGGTTCAAAATGGAAGGGACGGAACTCGATGGCGGCGTCGAGTGGCTGAACACGTCGGGCGCGATCAACCTGAAAGATCTGCGCGGCAAAGTGGTGCTCGTCGATTTCTGGACGTACTGCTGCATCAACTGCATGCACATCCTGCCGGACCTGAAATTTCTCGAACACAAGTACCCGAAAGAGTTGGTCGTCATCGGCGTGCATTCGGCGAAGTTCGACAACGAGAAGGAAACCGAGAACATCCGCCGTGCCGCTCTGCGATATGAGATCGAACATCCGATCGTGAATGACGCCGAGATGAAGATCTGGCGCGGCTTCGGTGTGCGAGCCTGGCCGACGCTCGTGCTGCTCGATCCCGAGGGCTACTACTGCGGCTTCATTTCTGGCGAAGGAAACCGCGAGCCGCTCGATGCGATCATCGCCAAAGTCATCGCGTACCACAAAGCAAAGGGGACGCTCGACGAGACTCCTGTGAAGTTTGATTTGGAGCAACGCCGCGTCAAGCCGGGAGCGTTGCGATTTCCCGGCAAGGTGCTGGCGGACGAGGAATCGAATCGGCTCTTCATCACCGACAGCAATCACAATCGGTTGGTCATCACGTCGCTCGATGGCAAGCTGCAAGAGGTCATCGGCAACGGAACGGCCGGAGCGGCGGACGGCGACTACAAATCTGCGAGCTTCTTCCGTCCGCAAGGGACGGCACTCGTCGGCGACAAGCTGTACATTGCCGACACAGAGAATCACTTGCTGCGAGTCATCGATCTCAAGGCGAAGAAAGTGACGACACTGGCGGGGACCGGCGAGCAAGCTCACTTCCGCGCGAACGGCGGGGCGTTGCGCAAGACGGCGCTCAACAGTCCGTGGGCGATCTCGCATGTGGACGGGACGTTGTACATCGCGATGGCCGGGCCGCATCAACTTTGGTCGCACGAGATCGGCTCGGACTCGATCGGCGTGTTCTCTGGCAGCGGACGCGAAGACATCTTGAACGGGCCGCACAGTGAGTCAGCGTTCGCTCAGCCGTCGGGGATCAGCAGCGACGGCAAGTTCTTGTACGTCGCCGACAGCGAAGGCTCGTCGATTCGCAAAGTGCCGATCAGCTCGAAAGGGGAGGTCACGACTGTCGCGGGGACATCGGACTTACCGAGCGGTCAATCATTGTTCGCGTTCGGCGATGTGGATGGTGTCGGCAAAGAGGCTCGGTTCCAGCATCCGCTAGATGTGCTGTATCACGACGGCAGTCTCTTCGTCGCGGACAGCTACAACCACAAGATCAAGCGAATCGACGCCAAGAAACGTGAAGTGGCGACGTTCATTGGCACCGGTAAGTCGGGCACCGAACTCGCGCCGGCCCAGCTTTCCGAGCCGGCCGGTCTGTCGGTCGCAAAAGGAAAACTCTTCGTCGCCGATACGAACAATCATCGCATCTGCGTCGTCGATCTGAAATCGAGCGAGATGTCCGAGTTGAAGATCAATGGCTTGCAACCGCCGCCTCCGCCGAAAGACGAAGAGGTGACCGGCGAAGCGAAGGGCGTGGCCGATCTCGCACCTCAGAGCATCGCCGCCGGTGAGGCGTTGAAGTTGGAATTCCGCTTCAAGTTGCCGGAGGGCTACAAGCTCAACAAATTGGCGAAGGTGACTTACAAACTGGAAGTGATTGGGGACCAGAAGGTCATTGACGCAGATCAATTCAAAGGTCGCCATGAGGCCGAGGTCAACGACGGCGTCGCGAGCGCGTCGATTCCGCTGGTTGCTCAAACGGGTGAGGCGAAGTTGACGTTATCGCTGTCATTCCCTTACTGCCGCGACGGTGTCGGCGGACTGTGCAAGCTGAAGACGTCGAAGTGGAACATCCCGATCAACGTCTCTGCCGACGGGAAGTCCTCGACGATCAAGCTGGAAGCGGTGGCCGAATAGCCCTTTGGAGTGCGGCGATTCATCGCCGCTTTGGAATTTGGATTGCGGCGCAGCCGCTGTTGTCGCGGTGCTTATGTCAAACCAATTGTCTGAAATAGAGACGAACAGAAAAGCCGCTCCGCCGCAAAAGGAATGCGGCGATGAATCGCCGCACTCCAAAATGTTGACGCACTTCGACGAAACCGGCGCGAGCCGCATGGTGGATGTCAGCTCGAAAGAGGTGACGCTCCGGCAAGCCCGCGCGGTCGGCTTCGTGCGGATGCAGCCTTCGACGTTGGAGTTGATCCGCAACAAGCAAGTCGCGAAGGGAGACGTCTTCGAGGTTGCTCGGCTGGCGGGGATCATGGCGACGAAACGAACGGCCGAACTGATACCGCTTTGCCATTCGCTCGGCCTAGACAGCGCGGAAGTCGCTTTCGAGGTCGTCGACGCCAACACGATCCGCATCGATTCAACCGTCCGAGTTCACGGCCGCACCGGCGTCGAGATGGAAGCCCTCACGGCCGTCAGCATCGCCGCGCTGACGATCTACGACATGTGCAAAGCAGTCGATCGAGGCATGTCGATCGGCCCGATCGAACTGCTGGAGAAGTCCGGCGGACGAAGCGGACACTTTGTGAGGAATGTCCAATGACCCCCAAGATGACTCCGAAATTCGATGTAGTGTTCGTGCTGGTTTTGAACTGTTTGTGACATCGTCATTGATCCCGAAGGGATCGTAGAAAGTAGCCGGTGGTCGCAGCGTAGCGCAGACCCCCGGAAGGTTCGTAGTGAGTGCGAGCATCCCGGAGGGATGCCAGAAGAGTTCGATGGTCATCCGGTAATGATCGCAGATTTCTGGCATCCCTTCGGGATGCAATTGGTTTTCAATGAATCCCGGTGGTCTTCGCTTCGCTGCGACCACCGGCTACTTTCTGTCATCCCTTCGGGATGAACCGAGCTTGATGCCGTAGAAGGAGTCTCTCTTGTTCGCTGGCCCTATTTTTTCTCGTGAAGCTCTGACGACTCCGCGCCGTCTGCGGCATTTCTTGATTCGGTCGGGCTACGTCGCCGGGTTGTTCGTGCTGATGTACACGGCCGGGCAGGCGACCTTTGGGTGGCAGCAGGTTCGCAGTCTCGGAGACGTCGCTCACTTCGGTGGCTTGATCTTTCAGATGTTTTCGCTGCTGCAACTCACGCTGGTGTTGTTCTTCGGGATGCTGTTCACGGCGGGGAATATCGCTCAGGAGAAGGACCGGCAGACGTTGATTCTGCTGTTGATGACCGACCTTCGGCGGCGTGAGATGGTGCTCGGTAAATTGTTCGCGAGTTTGTTGCTGCCGCTGGTGCTCGTGGCGACGTCGGTGCCGGTCTTCTGTGTGACGTTGTTATTGGGCGGAGTTTCTCCCGAACAAGTTGCGTGGTCGGTTGGTGTCTGCACGGCGGCGACGTTCGCATCCGGAGCATGGGGAGGCTTGGTCGCGTTCTGGAAAGAGAAGACGTTTCAGACACTGGCAATCTGCGTACTTGGGCTGGTGTTGTTTCTGGGGGCGGTCGAGGCGGTTGTCGCGGTGGCGGGTGCGTCGTCCGCGGTCGGCGGTGCTGCCGGTTTGTTGAATCCGTACCGCGCGCTGATGGCGGTGATGAATCCCTTCGAGTCTTACGGCGGACTGACGTACTCGGAGGTTGCGGCGCGATCGGTTGGGGCGCTCAGCGTGCTGGCCGTGACGTTGATCGGTGTGAGCATTGTGCGGTTGCGCGTGTGGAATCCCAATCAAGCCTCGTTCGCGCCGCCGAAGACGGAGAAATCGGACGTGGCTGGCGAGACGCGAGTCCAACATCGGACGATCTGGGCGAACCCGGTCCTGTGGCGAGAAATCTGCACGCGGGCGTATGGCCGGCGGATGGTGCTCATCAAGCTGGTGTACTACGCAATCGCCGCCGTTGTGGCCTGGTCTCTGTGGTCGTCCAGTGGCAGCGGCGAATTGTTGCTGGGGGTGGTCTCGCAAGCGGGGATCGGGTTTGTCGCTCTGGGACTGCTGACGTTGTTGCTGGTCAACGCTCAAGGAGTGACGTCGATCACGACGGAGAAAGACACAAAAACTCTGG
>JAYVQJ010000897.1:0-4924 GCA_043777235.1 Planctomycetia bacterium | reverse complement strand
TTGCGCTTCAGGCTTCAATTCCTCGGCGATTTCGAGACGTGCATCCCTTTCGTTCGCGAAATGCGCAACTTCAAAACTCACGCTTCGGGTTAGTGAGTCGGACGCTGGCGACTGAGCCGCTCCCTCGTCGCCAACGACTTCTGGAACTTCAGGAAATATTTCCAGAATTTCTGACGGATTTGCGCGCGGAATACGCATGAGTGCGGTTCGCTGACTGCTTGTCCGACTCACGCACTTCCGAAAGGCCCCACATCATGTTGTTTACGCCCTGGATTGGTAAATTGCTCTCGCGTCAACGAGTTGGCGGGAGCCAGCCATTGAGTCACCGGTTCGATCGTTTCCGCACGCGGCCAGCGGCGAAGCGCCGTGGGTACTCGATGCGCGGTCAGTCTGCGGAGGCGTTGGAACAACGTGTGTTGCTGTCGGCCGTGGCGACGACGATCCTGGACATGAACCCGCAATTGCCGGGAGTTCAAACCAGCCGGGAAGCGCTCGTCGGTGAAGACACGACCTTCTCGGTCACGTTCGACAACACCGGAAACGCGCTGGGCTATGGGCCATTCGTGGATGTGGTCCTGGATTACAAAGGCGTGGATGGAACGCTGCCGTTTCCTTCGGGCTTCACGTCGCCATTCACGACGGAACCCGATGGCCTGGGCAGCGACGTGACCAACCAGCCGCTCAACGCACTGATTACAGCGACGACGTACGGTCTACCGCTGAGTCTGTTCTTCGTGCAGTTTGACGCCAACGGCCATGCGACCCATCCATTTTTGAAAGATGCGAGTGCCCTTCCGCGTATCGTGACTGGCGCACCGGGCGATGTGCTCGTCTCGGCGAGGCTGCCGTTCGGTTCGTTTGCTAACGACCAACCCGAGGCACCAGTGCTGTTCAAGGCACGTGTTTCATCGCTGGCGGACGTCGGGATTGGAAATGAACTCTCGGTGCAAGCTCGCGGCGGCTTCGAATTCGGGGCAACGCCAGAGGACGACATCCTGACACATCTTGACGCGCCGCTCGTCGAGCCCAATAACGGGCTGCCCGACGATTCCTTGGCGTGGCATCAAGGGAGCGTGATTCCCGAAGTGATGATCGTCACGAAGACCAACTTGGCTCACGAAAGCGAAACGGCGACGGGGCCGAACTTCCCCCAACAGTGGCAGATCACCGTCGATATCGCCACCGGCCAGACGATCAACAACCTGATCGTCATCGACTCCCTCCCCAACAACGTCAAATTCCTGGGTGCCTCCGCGGTGCCATCGGCGACGATCTTTCCGCCGTTCCCGTCCACGCCGTTCAACGGTGCCACTTTTGCGACAGTGTTCGCGAACAGCCTGACCGGAGTGTCGGGAAATGACGCGACGATTACGTTTTCTTTCAGCATTCCCGAACTGGACGCCAATGGCGTCCCGGTTCTCGATCCGGCGACCGGCGCGCCGTCGTCTTCGACCAACACCGCGTCGGCGACCGGTAACTGGGTTCCGACGGATACTCGCGATCACTTGAACTTCCCCGGATCAGGTCAGGCGATCCCCGTCACGGCCAGTCCGGCCGTGAACACGTTGGACGACAAGTCCATCGCCATTCAGAAATCGATGGCGATCGTGAACGATGTCGGTGCTCCGGGACCGACTCCGGGAGACACTCTGGAGTACACGTTGGCGTTTCAGATTTCGGACTTCTTTGGTTTTCAGAATTTGATCGTCGATGACTACTACAGCGACGGGCAACTCCTGACCGGGATACCGACGTTGAACATCACCACGGACCACTTGACGACCCCAAACTCCTTCACATTGAACACGGACTACTTCGCCCCCACGTTTGCACCCTCCGGAGGTCCGACGACTCAAGACACCTATCACCTGCAATTCAACGTAACGCAGTTGTTCGGAGTTCCGTTGCTGGGTGGCTTGTTCGCCAACAGCAGCGGCAACGATGGGCCGACGATGGGTGAGATTCACTTCCGCACGGTCATTCAAGACGCCTTTGTGGAATTCAACGCGAGCAACGATCCGGTCGCGAGTCCGCTCTTCAACTTGAACGAGCACGACGAATTGTTCAACAGCGTGACGATTCGGGGTGAGCTGCTTAACGAAACGAATCTCAAAGGCACCGGAGCGTTCGCTTCAGACGGCAGTGCGGTGGCCTTTCAAGTTCCGGTCGGCCAATTCGACAAATCGATTTATGCCTTCAATGGCTCAACAACCCTGCCGCAGCAACCGCTGCATGTCGCGCCGGGCGATACCGTGACCTTCCACTTGCACTACGACTTGACGACCGGCGATTACGAGACGTTCAAAATGAGCGACTTCCTCCCCGATCCATTCTTCGACGCGATGACGGTCACCGGTTTGTCGACATCGACGCTTCCCGCCGCGCTGGCTGATGGCAAATTCTTTGCGGCCCTGGACGGTGTGCCCGTGCCGTTGGTCACGGCGAGCCCAACTCTTGCGAGCAACAAGGTCGAGTGGACGTTTCCCACACACTCCGATCTGGGGAACCAACCAACGCATGACTTGGATGTCTACTTCACCGTCACGGCGACCCATATCCCGTTCGCCGATGGTCTGTTCCTGACGAACCAAGGAGTGTCGCTGCACCACGACACGCACACGCATCCGGTGTTCGCGACGGACATCCTGCAAGTCGTGACCTCCGAGCCGAACTTGCACATCACCAAAGGTGTGGTGAAGACTGACAATTCAGCCGGCGTGTTTTCGCCTGGGTCGCCGAGTTCGTCATTCTCGTCTCCAGGAACGCTCGGCTTTCGTTACACCGCCTCACCCGCAATTACTTCCGCCAATCTTCCATCTCTAATCGGCAGCAATCTCAGCAACATCGACGCCGGTGATATTGTCACGTTCGCCATCGCGGTGGAAAACATCGGCAGCGATCCTGACGGCGCGTTTGATGTGAAACTCAAAGACACGATGCCTCTGGGGTTCCACGTGGGTGTCTTGAACCTCCGAGTCACCAATGGCGCGGGGACGGCGCTGGCATCGACCGGCAGTTTGTTCGGGACTGGGCTCGAACTGATCGATCCGAATTCCACGACCGGCGCATTGGACAACGTCAATCCTCTCAACCCCGGCACGAACATCCTGTTCATCACCTACGACCTGGAGGCGGACGGCTTGCCGGCGTCTCCGCTGGTGATCAGTCACCCCGTCGAAGCGTGCCAAGAATTAACGAACACCGCCACCTTGTTGAGCTACGCAAGCGAAGACGGCGGAGTCATCGCCGGATTCAACTTCGTCAACGGACTCATCACGGACACCGCCACGGTCACGATCGCCTGTCCCAACGTGACGAAGGGTCTGGTCGGAACGTCGATCGTCAACAGCCACAACGGCTCCGATCAGGCGGTGATCGGTGAGATTGTCAGTTACGTCATTCACCTCACCGTGCCCGAAGGGGTCAGTCCGAATGTGGTGGTGAATGAGATGGTTCCCGCCGGCATGGCCATTCTCAATGTGATCTTCGTGGGGATACTCCCAAGTGGGGTCACGACGTCCGGCGGCATCGCACTTCCGTCGAACCAACCGATTGTGGTCGGCGCGAACGGATCGATTCAGCTCGGCACGATCACTAACGCCAACACGAATAACAGCCAGACGGAAACGCTGACGTTTTATGTCAACGCGGTGGTGCTCAATGTCCCCAGCAACCAGGACGGCACGCAATTGGTCAATCAGGCCAACGTCGCCTGGAATGGCCACGTCCTCCCGCCGATTTCGGCAGCGCCAATCACCGTCATCGAGCCGGTGCTCACGGTCGATAAGAGCTTCAAGCCCGCCAAAGATCTCGATGCCGGAGATACTGTCACCTTCACGATCACGGTTTCCAATCTCAGCCCCAGTTCGACCGATGCGTATGACGTGGACTTGACCGACGTCCTCCCGGCCGGCTTCACCTACGTCGGGTTGCCAACATTCACCGGCACCGCACCGGCCCCTTCGCCGTTCGCCGAGTCGGGCGGAGTCATCACGGCTCACTGGGTTGTGATCCCGCTGGGGACCAGCAGCACATTCACCTTCCAAGCCACGTTGAATCGCGACGTCGTCCCGTGTCAGGAGCTGACCAACACCGCCAGCACCACCTGGAGCAGTCTGCCGGGTGGTCCCGGACTGATCGTGCCCGGCAATCTCGACTCGACCGAACGGGATGGGACGGGCGGACTATTGAAACCCTACAACGACTACTTCGCGACCGATTCAACCACGGTGACCGTGGAATGTCCGACGCTCGAGAAGTCGATCGTCGCCACGTCCGAAGCGAGTACCACCGGGAACAACGTCGCCATCGGCGAGATCGTTCGCTATCGACTGCTGACGACTCTGCCAGAAGGAACCTCGCCGAACTTCCAGATTCATGATCTCCTGCCGGTCGGCATGAAGTTCCTCGACGATAACACGGCCAAGGTGTCGCTGGTGTCGGGTGCGGGCTTCACGTCGGGCCTGATCGGTGCGAACCAGACCCTCCTCGCACCGCCGCCGACTTATGTGCTGCTCAACAACGCGGTCTCGACGAGTGCGACGATCAACGATGACACCTACGGCGACGGCACGGACGTGTTCTTCAAGCTGGGAACGCTCGTCAACAACGACAACGACGCCAATGCGGAATACGTCGTTCTGGAATTCAACGCTCTGGTCCTGAACACGATCGCCAATCAGGCGGGAGTACCGCTCGACAACAGCTATCTCGTCACGATCCAGCCCTGCGTCGACTTTGTTGGTGGCGTGCAAGACGCCTACTCGCTGAGGAACTCCGAGACCACGGCACGCAGCCCCGGTCTATCGGCTCGTTTGACCAGCCTCAACGTGAACAGTTCCAGCTTGACCGGCTACGACTCCACCACGGTGAACCGGGTCTTCGCCGATTCCTTCACCGGTCTCCCCGCGAACATTACCAGCGC
>JAYVQJ010000896.1:0-4930 GCA_043777235.1 Planctomycetia bacterium | reverse complement strand
CGCGGCTAATTTCTGCGATACGTCTGAGGTTGCCAACAGACAGTGCGACGAATCCAAGCGGCTATGACGAAGAAGATCCGCCGGCTGACCCCTTTGATCCCCGGCTTTCGCAGCTCTACGGAACCGAATTGCTACACATATCCACGGAAGAGTCGGAGCGTCCAATCGGCGGCTTGCAACATGCACAGCAACAAGAGCAGGGAAAGATTATGCCACAGATCGAGTGATTGCCGGCGGACCACGGTTGTTGACGATCGCGAGTCGGTTTCGATCCAACCATTGGGTTTGTCCGGTTCGATCCTGTGGCCGCCGGTGGCAGCGGCCCAATGTTCGAGAGTCGCGTGATCGACTGGTGACCCATCGGTTTCGTTTCTGCGAGAGGCGACTTCAATCACGACAGAGGCATCGGCCACGTTTTGACCCTCGCTGCGAGCGGTCACTTCCATGCGATAGCGCCCCGATTGCGATGGCTCGAATTGCGTGGATGATCCTTCTTTCCATTGTTCGCGCGACTGCATTGCGAGAGGCAATCGCCGTCCATCCGGCAGGATGACGGTTCCCTCGAGCGTTGGCGCAGACGTCTCCTCGCCGGCGGACAGTTCCGCAGTGACTCGGACCGATTCGCCGACTCGATACTGCGTTCGCTCTGGTCTTAGAAACAATTGGCGGCGAGCGGACGTGAGTTCGGTGGGAGCCAACGCTCGAAAGGCCTGTTGCCAGAACGCGGAATGCAACGTCACACCTTCATCGGTTCGGGGGCCATGCGATTGCCAGCGCCACAAAGTGTCGGTCCCGAGAAACAAGACCCGCCCGCGTCCGACGTTTTGCTCCGCGATGATGACCAGCGGACCATACGCGTTCTGTTGTCCGGCCGCTTCCAAGAGAACCGTGGCCAGAGGCCGTTTGCGAAGCACCGGATAAACATGTTCCAGCGTCGGCAATGACACGGCGGTTGCCGACGTCGCCCCATCCTTTTTCTCCGTCAACGAGAACCACGACGAGGCTTTCCCTTCCGGTGTGAGCCGCACGTCGATTTGTCCGGAGATGGGCGTTCCCGATTCGCGAGTCAGTTCCACCGGCAGCAGTCGCGTGAGTTCGGGAGAGTCCACCCATTCTTCAATGTGCGCACCGGCCATCACGACCAGAGACTTGCCCCCTTCCGCGACGGCTCCGTAGATATGACGAGCCAAACCGCGCGGCCATGTGGCCGGCCGAACGTCGCCCAAGACGAGCGTGTCGAAGCCGTCCAGTTCGCTGCGACTTTGCGGAAATCCTCCCAGCTTGACGCGGCGTTCCGGTTCACCGAATTGCACGAACGCATTTTCCCCACGCGACAACAGGGCGGTCAGACTGAAGCTCGGATCATCTTCCAGTACGCGACGAAGGTATTTGAATTCCCACCGCCACGAGTCTTCGAGGATCAACACATCGTGGTGATCATCGACCGCCTGCACGTTGACCGCATACGCCTGATCGACCGCAGTCTCCGGAGAATGGCCGCCCTCGGCCGTCCCCTGTATCAACTGAAAGCGATACCTCTTCAACCCGATTTCTTTCGGCCGATGCGTCACCACAACAAACTGATCCTGCCCCGCGATCAGTCCACTCAATTCGCGCCGCTGAATTTCCTGTCCATCTTCTTCGACAACCAGCGAGAGCCGATCCAGTTTTTGATGCGGACGAACCGTCACCTGAAACGCCGTCTCCGAACCGATGAGCACGCGCTGCGCCGCCTGAACCAGCACGATTTCCGCAGCAGAGGTTGCCGGTTGATCGGGAGATCGCGCGGGGGCGAGCACGTCGAGCGATAACCCCAATTCTTTGGCGACTACAACGACATCTGCCGAACTCCGATGTTGTCCGTCGCTGACGATCAACGCTCGACTCGGCGTGGCGGACGATCCTTGCGACGCATTCAGCAGCCGAACGTAGTTCCATGCCGACTTCAAACTCGCCGCGACATCGGTTCCCTCTCCGCGCGGTGCGGCTTGATCGAGAGCCGCCAATGTCGTCGGATAGGCTCGCCGGTCGAACGTGAACCAGTGCAGCGTGTGAGTCCGAGCGGCGGCTTGCACTGCCGGGCTGTTCGCGAGTTGTTGCTTCACGTCGTCGAAGCGCGTGCCGCTGGCCGCTGGCGACGACATGCTCGCCGAGGTATCGACCAGCACCAGCAGGCCGGGAGAATCGGTGATCGTTCGCGGCACCGACAGCACCGGCTGAAACAGGCCCAGCACGACCACCACGATCATGCCGATCCGCAACACACCCAACTGCACGATCGACCGTCGCGGAACGTGCTTTTGGATCAAGAGCCGACTGCCAGCGATCAGCGCCGCCAGCAGCGCGACGCCGAACAGCACGATGATCGCGGGGTGCAACACAGGAAAGAATTGCCAGACCATCAGGGCGTGACTCCTTCCCGTTCGCGCAGTGGCGCGACAAAGCCGCGCCGGCGCTGATGCGATGTGCTGAGAGCAGGGTTCATCCGCGGACACATCCAATGCGTCAGAAACATCTCGGCGAGCAAGCAGAGGCATGCCAAACTGACGAGCCACGGTTCCAGGGCCAAGCGACGATCATCCGACAGGACATTCGTCACAGTGGCGGTCGGCTGTTCGATCTTCATTTCGGCTGGAGACCACCAAGCGTGGAACTTGTCCGGATCAAACGGTTCCAGACGACTGTCCGCTCGGCCGGGTTGAACAACCAGGACCAATTCCGATTCCGAACCGGTGTGTGGCTTGATGTGATAAAAGCCCGACTCCGTTGTTTCCGACAGGGTGAGCCAACTGCGATTCGACACCGAATGCAGCGAAGCCGGCAACGTGCGGCCAGTCGGTGAGATGACACGCGTCGCTAAGTAACCCGAAGCGTGAGCGAGGGCGGGCGCTTCACCGGACTCGGTCGCCATCGGAGTCCCCGCTATTTGGAGCGTCCGCCCTCGCTCACGCGTCGGGTTAGTAAACGATTCCGGCAAAGCCACGGTGATCGTCTCGCCGGACGTGAACTGACGCCGATTTCCGGCCGACTGCAAATGGAGCAGCAAGCGATCGACCAGCGGTACAAAACTTTTGCGGCGAGGCAAATCACACCAGCGGTCGTCGGCAGAGCCATTGATCACGACCACGCGACCGGCTTCCACACGGCGCGCGATCAAGGCGGGAGTTCCGTCTTCCAACTTGGCCAACACATCATCATCCGTCGTCAGCGAACCGAACCGATGCCACGCTCGCGATTCCGTTCCCGATAGATCGCCCACTTTCGGATCGACCAAACCAGTCAGCAGAGGATGACGATCATTCCATTGCTTCCACGGCGAAAGTCCTCCGCGCTTCGCATCGGCCTGAACGCTCCCCGATAATTCGCCCGGCAGCAGACTGTGAGCACGATTGAGCGGCTGCACGAAGGCTCGGTTGTAGATTTCTGCATCCACGGTCGGTCCCAGAAACATCGCGAGTCCGGCTCCGCGACGGACTCGCTCCGAGATGGCCGTGGACAACGCTTCGCTCAGACCAGCGACATCGGCCAACAGGATCACATCAGCGGAGGCGATTTCCGGAGCCGACACCGTGATCGGAGTGCGGATCACAAGCTGTCCGTCAGCGGCCACAGAGCCGTTTTCCGCCAGCGAACGGATCGCTGTTTCCAGCGCCAATCCGGGACGCTGAGCCGCATCCGCTCCGCTGTTTGGCGTGATCAGCAACAGTTGCGGATCGCCGGTGCTGTCGAGATCGACGTAATACACATCGTCGTCGGGCAGTTCATCGGGCGGCTCCAGCTTCAGCGTGACCAGACTTCCCTTCCGATCGAATGTCGTGGGCAACGGTAAGTCGAGCGCCGTTCGTTTCCCCGGTTGCAATGTCAGCGGGAAGTCTTGCGGTTTGACTCCGGACAAACCGGAAACGCGCAGCGTTCGTTGCTTCACTCCGTCGCTCGTACACGTAGCCTCGACATGCAACACGGTTTCCGAATTTCGAGTTCGCAATCGTGCAGCGGTGAGCCAGGCATTCCGCGGCGCGGGCAATCCGACATCGACCAATCGCAACGAGACCTGGCCTTGCTCGGAAATCTCTTGGGCGAATGCCGAGATTTCACTCGTGTTCCAGCCGTTCGCCGGGTTGTCGGTCAGGAAGACGAGCTCGACCTGAACCCCCGGACGCCGTTGTGCCAACAACGAACGAATCGGTTCAAACGCTGAATCAAGCTGCGTCTCCGCCAGTCCTGTTTGCAGATTGGATAATGACGGCAGATACAAGGTGGCCTCGTTGGTCCACGGAGCCAGCACTTCGGTTGTGCTCCCCGTGAGCAGGACGGCCGTTCGATCTCCCGGCAGCGTTTTGCGGATGAGTTGCGAGGCAAAATCGCGGGCCGTCTCCCACGGAGTCGGACGCTCTTCAACACGTCGCCCCATGCTGCGGCTGATGTCGAGCACCACGATGCGATCGAGACCGGCGGCCGTTCCCGTCGGCGACCAGATCGGCCGCGCGAGAGCCAACACCAGCAGCGTCAAAAATGCGGCACGCAACAAAAACAACAGCACCTGGTGCCATTGAATCCGCCGAGCCATTCGTTGCTGAGTCAGATGCAGCCAGCGCAGACTGCTGAACGGAGTCTGCCGCACATGCCGGGGCTTGAAGAGATGCACGACGATCGGAATCGCCAACAAAGCGAATCCAAACAACGCGCCGGAAGTAAGAAACGTCATCGTCACGAAATGTGATCCCCGGCTTGCGCCCATTTTTCGCCCTTCATTTTCCGCCCGCTGCATTGGCTTCGCGCAGACGAGGCTGGCGAAAAATGTGGGGCAAAAAATAAGACAGGACGATCGCTCATCGTCGCACCTTGCTGCGCCGGTTCAAATACGCCGACAGCGCTTGATCGTAGGGCTGTCGAGTGTTGATCAAGTGATAGTCGATGCCGGCCTCGGCCA
>JAYVQJ010000895.1:0-4936 GCA_043777235.1 Planctomycetia bacterium | reverse complement strand
GCAGACTCCCGGGCTGAGCGCGGCGTTCTCGTCATTCGTCGTTGGCAAGCTTGGCGGCCAGCGGCAGCTCGTCGGCTATGACAAGGAATCGCTCGGCGGCTGGGATGTCAAAACCGGCAAGCGGCTTTGGTCGCATACGCCAAAAAAGAACAGTGATTTCAATGTGCCGACACCGATCATCGTCGGCGACAACCTCGTCCTTTCCACGGAAAACAACGGCACCCGTCTGCATGAGTTCGATGCTCGCGGCAGAATCATCTCCGAACCGTTGGCCACGCATCGCGAACTCATGCCCGACGCCCACACGCCGCTGGCAGTCAACGGCCGGTTATTCGGGGTGTCCAACGGATTGTTCTGCCTCGACCTGGCGAACAACTTGCGCGAATTATGGACGAGCGACGATGAAGCCTTCAGCCATTACACGACGCTGATCGGCTCGCGCGACCGAGTCCTCGTCACGACAGAGCAGGGAGAATTGATCCTGTTCGATGCCGCCGCCGACAAGTTCACGCCGCGATCCCGCCTGAAGTTGTTTGAAAATGACTCCGGAATTTTCTCGCATCCCGCGCTCGTCGGTTCGCAACTTTTCATTCGCAGCAGCACGAGTCTGGTCTGTCTGTCATTGGCTTGATGGATCGTGATCGTTCACATTCCGTCTCGAAAGGGATTGGTCGCGAATGTTGTATGTCGTGGGACTTCTGGCGGTCGGCTTTTCAGCGATCACCGGAGCGCTGGCGGCCGAGGGTCGCCGCATGGATTTGTTTGGTGTCTTAGTGCTGGCCTTGGTGACTTCGCTGGGAGGCGGGACGCTGCGCGATCTCGTGCTGGATGTGCCGGTGTTCTGGAGCCAAGACGACTGGTTTCTCTGGACGGGACTCGCGACCGGGACGCTGACATTCGCGATGGTTCGCTATTGGCATCCGCCGCAACAGTTCTTGCTGATCGCAGATGCCATCGGCTTGGCGTTCGTGGCCGTGCTGGGAACGGAAAAGGCACTCGCCCATCAGGCGACCCCGACGACGGCCATTGTGCTCGGCGTGGTCACGGGAGTCGCAGGCGGAGTTCTGCGTGACCTCTTGTGCGGCGAGGTGCCGCTCGTGTTTCGTCGTGAGACGTACTTCTACGCGACCGCCGCATTCGGTGGTGACTTGGTCTTCGTGCTGCTGCACCGATCCGCTTTTGATCGGCAGACCTGCTTGCTGATCGCGGCCGGAGTCATCCTCGGCTTGCGATTTGCGGGCCTGAAATGGAAGCTCGCGTTGCCGGTGTTTCGGACGCGCGGCGAGTGATTCGGCTGGCGTTATTTGTCACGTAGTTCGACGGTCTGACTTGTGACGATGTCGGGTGGGACAAGCTCGCTTCGAGCGCCGGCCCACCAGAAAGCCCGCTGAAAATATCTGGTGGGCCGGCGCGGCGAAGCGCCGCTTGTCCCACCCAACGGTCAGTCAGACAGTCGCGTAGGTGTTTGACCGAACCAAATTCACGCCGTCATTTTGGCGAGGGATTGCCAATGTGCTGCTACGGCATGTCGTGCGCCTGGAACAATCTTGGCTCGCCCCCTTTGAGTGGGACGCGGAACTCGGACTGCGAACCGGGAGCGAGCGTGTAGATTTCGCCGTTGCGGCGGTAGGTCAGCGGGTACGAGATGTCGAACTCATGCGACTTGCCGGGCTCGAGTTTGTATTTCGCGTTGCTCCAGTCGGAGTACGGGCCTTTGGTTTCGTAGACGAAATCGACTTCGGTGAGGTTCGTGACTTTGACTCCGGGGGGCGTGAACGTTGCGAAGATGTGCGGCGTCGCCCAGCCGGCACTTGAGAGGCGAAGTTTCGTGAGTCCGAAGTCGAGGTCGGGGACTTTCGATGTCGTCACGGCGGTCAAGCCGGTCCAGGCTTTCCAGCATTCCAGCAGCCGCGCGTGAATCAGGTCGTCGTCGATCTTCGGATTCTCGGCCTGATAGCCCTCCGCGAAGCGACACTTCAGACTGAGTTGCGGATCGCCTTCCCAGCCGAAGCGGATCGCTCGCGTTTGCGAGTCAGGTTTGATCAGTTCGGCCAAGCCGTGTTGCTTGACGGCGATTTCAAACACGATGACGGGCGTTGCTCGGCGCGCGTCACCGGAGACGACTGCTCCACCGTTGTTGACGATCGAAGTCGTGATCAGCAACTTCGGAACTTGAAACTGCACGCGCGTCGGGCTGTCCTTTTCGCTGACGTCCTGCACGTCGATGCCGCTGACGAGCGACAGTTCAGACCACAGTTCCGCGTCGGCATGCCGCTTCAGCTCGGGGATTGCTTCCACCAGAAACGTTCGATCGGCGAGCTTGGCGAATGTGTCGCCAGGAATATCGAGCAAGTGGATGCGAGCCAAATCCGATTGGACGAGCAACTCCGTTAACGGTTGAAGCACGTCGGGAACAAGCCCCGCTTGCAGCGCTTTGATGCTCGACAAATCGGGAGGCAACGCCGTCTTGAGTTCGTAGATTTCTGGCTGCGGCGGAGTCTTGCGCGGATCGAGAGACGCGACGCTCAGGCCCAGCACAACGGTCACGCCGTTCTCGTCCGTGCTAATCGTTTGCGGAAAGAGTTTTGTGCGCGGTTTGTAAACGGGGATCGGCCAGAAGCGATCGGCGAATGTCGCCGCCTCACCGAACTCGGCGATCTTCTTTTCGACCGCGTCGATCATCTTCGGAACCGTGCCGAGAACTTCTTTTTCGATGCGAGCTCTCTGGCCGTACAAGCCGCTGACGAGGCCGCTCGAAACTTTCTCGCGCGACATGCCGAAGCCGCTCACCGAAACGCCAGCGGGTGCCGTGACGTACCAATTGTCGTTCGGGATGCTGAATCGCGAAGCGATGGGTTTGAGTCGCACGCGGCGGTTCTCGATATACGGCTGCACGTCGAGGTCCAGCCAGACCGGCCGCCGATGGCCCATGACAACTTGAATCGCTCCAGCCTGTGCGGAGTGATCTTCGCCCGTGACCCAAGTGCCGCCGATGTTCAGCACCGCGTTCGACAGCCCGATCTGCACGTTCAAGCGGTCCTTCGCGATCGCTTTGACTCGCACTTGGTTCAACTGGCTGTTGTACGAGATACCGGAAAACTGAATGCGGAAGCCGTAGCCTTCGACGTTCGTGAAATCGACGATGTCATTGATTCGCCCACTCAGCAGGTTCTGCGGAATTTGTTTCGGTGCCGAGTAAGCCAATGCCTCGAGCATTTGATTTCCCAACCGAGCGTACATCGCTCCGGGAATTTCCAGCGCCGGAACAAACGGTTCGGCGAAGACCGGCTTCGGTTCCAGCGCGACCGTCGGAGCCGGCAGCTTATCGGGATCGACATTTTTCGGATCGAGCATCCATGCGATGAAGCGATCGTCGGTATACGCGACTTTCCACGAGTCGTGATCGCCCGCCTCGATCTCGGTGTATCGCGGCGTCGCTCCCGCCGACTTGAGCGCGTCAATCATCGCCCGAGAACGATTCGCGAGGACTGCGTGATCTTCCTCACCATGCCAAGCCCAGATCGGCAGATCTTTGAGCTTCTCAGCCCACTCGGCCTGCCCTCCTCCCGCCAGCGGCGCGAGCGCACTCCAACGCGACGGATCTGCCGCCGCGATCGACCACGCTCCGAAGCCTCCCATCGACCATCCGGTCAAGATGCGCCGCTTCGAGTCGGTGCGATAATCCTGCTCGACTTGATTGAGAATATTGAGTGCCCGTTCTGCATCGGGACTTCCCGCCAGCCAACCTTGCAGCACTCGGCCGCGCTTGTCTTCGCACTGTGGAAACACAACGACGGCCGGAAAGTTCGCCTCGCGAGCCTTCAGCATCGCGCCGAAGCCGATGTTGAGATGCGATCGACCGTCACCGCCACGCTCACCGGCTCCGTGCAGGAACAAGATCACGGGTAGAGGTTTGCTCGGCGAATAACTTGGCGGCACGAAGACGACGTATTTGTGCTCGCCGGTTTCGTCCTTGAAAACTTTCTCAACGAATCCTCGCTTGCCGTCATCCGCGGCAAAGGTTTGTCCAATGACGGACACAAACGCCGCCGCGATGATCCAGAACTGGATTCCGTTCACACTCCGCCGACACATGATGCATGCTCCTCGTTGCTGGCTTATCGAGTCCGGCTGAAAGCCCGACCTACAGGGGGTGCAGTCTAACCGCCACCGATGGCTGGCAGGAAATGAACCTCGTCATCGGGGCCGACCTTTGACGACAACCCGCGAGACGACACTCTGCTTCCGATGCCGACGCTCAAGCCCGGTTTCAAGCGATCTCCCTCGACCAGCCGCGCACGAACACCGGGGAATTGTCGATCGAGCGAGTCGATCACCTCGGCAATGGATTGTCCGGCGGCGTCGATGATGTCTCGTCCCTCGGTCAGCGGACGAAGCAGGGGTGGGATGAAGACTCGTGGCATAGTGACTCAGACTAACTTGGCGAATGCTGTTTTGTCCCGCGAGAGACAACCGAAAATCGTCCAGCACTTCAGTATGGGGATTGGTGATCCACTTCTTGGCTCGAGTCCCGTTAGGGACGACAGAAACCAGATGAGAATGTCTGTCGTCCCGACCGGGACTTTGCGATCTTTCGCCAGCACGGACGTGCTGGACGAGCCAGCTTGAGAGTGTTTCAAGTGAGTGAGGTGCGAGTCCTCATCTAAGTTTGTTGGCCCTCCGCCATTCGTGTTGATCGACCAATCAGCCGGAACGCGCTAGCGTCCCGTTCTCGAAGAACTTGCGAACCGGACGCTAGCGCGTTCCGGCTCATCAAAGCATTCCAACATGGATGGCGGAGAACCAGTTTGTTTTGATCTTTGTCTCCGAACGTCTCTGCGTCGTCGCGAGACGAGGGGGCGTTCGACACGGCTGGCTAATCCGTCGTCCTGCGAAAACTGTAGAGTGGCGTCGAGTCATCGAGACCCACCGAAAG
>JAYVQJ010000894.1:0-4943 GCA_043777235.1 Planctomycetia bacterium | reverse complement strand
GGCTACAAACTCATGCAACAACCTCGCGCAACTTTGAAACAACAACTCCTCAACAACTAACGAACCAGTCACCACTTACACACGCGACAGTGCCATTCGGAACTGTCCCCATTGTTTTTTCGTCGCGGTAACCACACCCTGCTCGATCTGCTTCAAGGCTAGGGCTGCGACCGGTATTGGTTCACCGGAAGTCACCGATATTCGGAAGCGTCCAATTCCGTGGGTCTTCCATTCCTTCGATTGGTAGTCCATGACAACCGCGAAGGTACTGCCAGACTCGGAGATCACCGGCTGCTCGAATTCAAAGACGGAAAATCGGGCGTTCGCATCAACGCCTTCGTGAATTGCCCAGCCCGTTTCGGAGCGATCGTCGATCGCTTGGCGAACATCCCAACCAGGCTGGCTGAAGTCTGCCGCCGCCGACTTGATTTTCACGGAGACAGCGGGTGCTGAACTTCCTTGGGGAGCGGCCTTGATTCCTAAATCGGTCAAAATGAAATTGCCATTGAAATACCGCCCCGGTCCGCGATTGGGGAGACGGTCGTGTTTCAACACATCCAGCCGTAGTTGCGTCACCCGTTTCAGGTCGGTGTGCGAACGAAAGTGGTAGGTGTCGTTTGGCGGATTCGTGCCCGTCACCAATAGCGACAGGTCATCCAACTTGGTGAGCGTCGAACCGCTTGATGATGAGAATTCATCGGGCTCAAGCGTCCGCCAATCCAACGCGGTAATTGCCAGCGTTCGCTTCGCTTCGCGGAGCATCGTGACGTCGGCCCCCAACTCGGCGGCTTGTAGGAAGTCCGCAGTGGCCGATTCCCAACGGGCCAACTGCGCAAGAACAGATGCTCGCCTCAACCGCAATCGCCACACTTTGGGTTCGGCATCAACCATGACGTCGAGATGCTCGATCAACTTTTTCCAATCGCGTTCGGATTCAGCCCGTTTGCTAGCTTCACGATGTTGAGCCAATTGCATTTCGCGAGTCGTCTGGCCGTACCCAGGTTGGTTTTGACGGAACGTCGTCCAGCGTTCAAACCATTCCTGAGAGGTGAGGTTGACGACACCGCTCCCATCGTGAATTCGTTGACCGGCCACCAGTTCGCCGTAGTTCCGCAATTGGTCCACTTCGGCGGCGATCGCCGTAGGTTCATGCAAATCCTTCAGGTCCAGAACGGACAGCCGCGAAATTCCGTCGGTGACTGCGAAACGACCATCGGAGGTCACCGAAATCTGGCTCCGACGGCCTGCACTCCCCCATTGGGGAGCCACCGGCTTTCCGGTCACGCTTTCCCAGGCTTTCACGACCCCTTCGCTTCCGGCCGTGAATAGCCAACGCTCATCGGGTGAAAAGCTGACGCCGTAAACTTCATCTTGATGTTCCATCGCCGGACAAATCAATTCACCGGTCTGCCAATCCCAGAGCCGAGCCATTCGATCCCGGCTTGCGGTCAAAAGTTGGCGACCATTGCCGCTGAACACGACCTGAAAGACCCAATCCGGATGCGCCACTTCCGCGACCTGCTCTCCAGTGGCGGCATCCCAAACGCGCGCTGTACCGTCGTAGCCGGCGGTTGCCAGCCATTGTCCATCACGAGAGAAAACGGCATCCACACAACGGCCATCGTTGCGATGAGCCAGCGGAGCGAACAGTGATGTTGCGGTTGCAACATCCCAAAGCCGCGCCTGGGAACCCAAGCCAGAGGTGACAAAGCGGCGGCCATCAGGGGAAAACTGCAACCAGTGGTGCGTCACATATCCCGGTTGAGCCAAGCCTCCATGTTCGACCGAGGCACGGACCTTTCCTGTGCCGGCATCGATCAACAGAACTTGTCCCGCGGCACACACAACCGCCACTTCGTTCCCATCGGGATGAAAGGTGGTCGCCATCGGTTCTGAAGGAGTTTCGACCGGTTCAATCAGATCGCGTCCGCTACGCCAATCTACAAGCCGCACGCGACCGGGGCTGCGGAAAATCTGTTGCCCGGAATCTCGCTCCGTAGCGGTGGTGAACAGCGAATGCGCCAGTACGACTGACTGCCCATCCGGTGAAAAATCACCCGCGCTAAGAATCCCCTCCAGGCCAAGTTCGCGGCCAACGGCATCACCCGTCGCGGCCTCATAAACTTGAGTCTTCAACATCTGACTGCCACCATTTTCGCCGATGGGCAGTACATAAAGTCCGTCACGGCTCAGCGCCATTTTGGACGTGCCGGCGGCGTTAAGGACGAGGTCGTGATGTGGAGCCTCGCCACGCAACTCCCACAACCGGATCAAGCCATCAACCTGAGCGGTCACGAAATGCCGTCCATCTGGCGCGAACTCCGCCCACACGACGTCGGCCTGATGTTTGAGTGGTGCGTCTAAAGGTGCTCCACTTGGAAGGGACCAAAACTTCGCCGTGCGATCACTGGCAACCGTGATTAGCAACTTACCATCGGGACTGAACGCTGACTGTCCTAGGATATTGCGGTGTTGCAATCCCGCAGTCACCATCCGGGCCGTTGTTGCGTCCCAGAGATTGCCACTCGTGGAAGTGCTGCCAACCAAAAAGTAGTGGCCGTCCGAATTTGTTCGGAGCGACGTCAGCGATCCCGTCACAGGCACCTCGCGAATTCGCGATCCTGTCGCGGTGTCGTACCAAGCGAGCACATTCGCTTGCGGGCAGGTGAGGAAACCCCGTCCCCGATCCACAAACACCGGAGTGATGTAGATTCCGTAAGGAGCTTGATTGATCAAAATCGGAGGATCGGGATTGGCGACGTTGTCCTCGTTCGAAATCGGGAAGAGCCGCGCGGTCCCATCGGCACAAGCGGAGAGGAGGCGGTCTCCCGATTCATGGAATTCCAAACGTACGACCGTAGCGGGATGTTTCAACTCGTTCGGCAACAACTTCAGAGTACGGCAATCCATAATGCGAACCTCGTGAGAGGCGAACGCTAAACGACTCCCATCGCGACTGAAGGTCAGCGCGGAGATCCCGTCCGGCAGAGAGAAGCGTTGCACCACCTCACCGGTCGGAAAACGGCGAATCTCGATCGTGCCGTCCGCTGCTCCCAAAGCCAACCAGTCGCCGTCTGGATTCCAGCTCGCGGCCGTGATCACTTGCTCGTTGTTCCACAATGAAAAGCGATTTTCGCTTTCCAAGTTCCAAACCGAGTGACCGTTGGCGGAGTGGACCAACAAGAATTGTCCAGTGGGATGAAGCAAAAGACGCCTAATGCCAGCTTCGGTCACCCATACGGCTCGCAGCGGTCGTGTCGCGGTTCGGCTCCAAGCATTGACTCGAGCGCGGTTCGCCAATTCGCGATGTGAATCATGCCGAGCCAAATGAGCCGCGTTGGCAAACCACAGTACCGCCTGTTGGGGATTCGATTGTTCGGCGGCGGTCAGCCCCAGTGCGATGTTCATGTCGGCCAGCGTTGTCTCGGCGGCGTGCCGCGAAATCTCCGCCTCGGTCGCTCGCTCTTGGGACACGGCTTGCGCTGCCTTGGCGGCATCACGATCACTCTGTGCAGCGACCTTCGCCCTCATCGCGGCTTCTCGCAGTTCCGCCTCGCGAAGGTAGGCCCAGGATGTGACGACGGCGATTGTCAGCAACAGCCCGACGGCCAACGTCGAAAGTCCGGTGACGACCGGATTTCGCCGACACCAACGCCAAACTCGCTCGGACGAACGAATCGGGCGCGCGTGGATTGGTCGTTGTTCCGTCCAACGGCCAAGGTCGTCGGCAACTTCGAGAGCCGTTGCGTAACGTCGGTGGGGATCCTTCTGTAGGCATTTCAGCGTGATCGTTTCCAGATCACGCGGAATGCGGCTATTGAGCTTTCGCAAACTAGGTGGTTCGTCCCTGAGAATCTGCACAATCAACATCCGCTTGTCGCCACGAAATGGCAATTCGCCGGTGAGCAACTCAAAGAGGATCACTCCGAGCGAATAGATGTCGCTTCGGCGGTCTGCGGAATGGGCATTACCGCGAGCTTGTTCCGGGGACATGTAGGCTGGCGTGCCGAGCACTTGGCCTTCGACAGTCATCGTGATCTCGCCCGATTCCCGCTTGGCGAGCCCAAAGTCAGCGATGTGCGGACGTCCGGAAATATCCATCAAGATGTTGCCGGGCTTGAGGTCACGATGGACGACGCCCGAATCGTGAGCCGTGTGCAACGCTTTGGCGATGATGATGCAAAGGTCGGCTGCCTCGGAATGAGTAATATTTTGACCAGTCAGCCACTCTTTCAAATTGTAACCGTCTATATAGTCGCTGACGATGTATACCGTCTCGCCTTCACGGCCGACTTCATGCACACTGACGATATGTGGGTCTCGCAACTGCGCGGCGGTTCGCGCTTCTCGTAGAAAGAGTTCTGTTTCTTGAGGCTCCAGTCCCTCGCGGCGCGGAATCTTGATCGCCACGACGCGATCCAATTCGGGGTCGTGCGCTTTCCACACACTGCCGAATTGGCCGGCTCCCAATTCGTCGAGCAATTGGAACCGGCCCACTTTGCGAGACGATCCCAGTGTCCCACGCGTCGTATCGCCACTGATGAGGTTGAAACTACTGCCACACGACGGGCAACTCACTTCGTGCAACGGCTGATCCGGCAACAGGTCCACCGGGTTATGGCAGTGCGGGCAACGCAGGTGCATTCGAGTGCCTCGGCGAAATGAGATGGCTCAGCGGAGGGACCGAAGCCGCCAACAGAAATATCGCCCGCCACAAGCCACCACAAGGAAGAGATGTCTCTTCGTCATTCACCCAAGCGATGTGTCGAGTCGTGCTTGAACTTTCTCGAACAGTCTGCGCAGGCCGGAGTCGAGCCACAAATAGTTCTGCCACAGTTTGAGACTGTTGTGGATTTCGATGTCGGAAGAACGAGTGATGCCGCGCGAACCTGCACGGATTCCGGAATAGATGCCGGCGAAGCGCGGCTGGTGGCCTTGGCCTG
>JAYVQJ010000893.1:0-4947 GCA_043777235.1 Planctomycetia bacterium | reverse complement strand
ATTCTCCGAGAGCGGGAACTGAGATTGAAACTTTTGTCATGTCCGGGTCGAGATCGACGAGTTGGATGAATTCGACGGAACCGTATTTTTCGATCTCGCGCAGCGCCAAGCCGTCGCCGCCGCCGAGTACCAGGACGCGGCGCGGTGATTTCACGGCAGACAACGCCGGATGCACCAACGCCTCGTGATAGCGGTGCTCGTCGACCGAGTTGAATTGCAAATGGCCGTTGAGATAAAGCTGAAAGCCCTTCGCGTTTTGAGTCACCACGATCCGCTGATAGGGAGTCGATTCGGCATGGACGATCGGATCACCGAGCACTCGTTCTTCGGCCAGCGTCGTCAGGCTATCGGCCTTGATGATCGCCACGATCAGCAACCCGATCACCAAGCAGGCACGGCCCCGCAGACCGCTCAGTCCGCGTGACGACAACAACGGACGCAGCAAGTATGTCCCCCACAAGCCGACCGCCGCATTCAACAAACCGCACAGCAGCGACGTCCGCACCAAGCCGAGTCTCGGCACGCAGAACATCGGAAACAGCAGCGATGCGAACAACGCACCGAGATAATCGAACGCCAGCACACGCGAGACGAGGTCTTCAAAATCGAGATGCTCTTTCAGCAACCGCATCAGCAGCGGCAGTTCGAGTCCGACGAGTGTTCCGATCGCGAACACAATGCCGTATAGCACCACTCGAAACGCACCGACCGACGAGAACGATAGGAACAACACCGGAGCCGACAGTCCGCCGATCAGAGCCACCGCCAATTCGACTTCGATGAAGCAGCGAGCCAGCCGCTCATCAACGAACCGCGAGATCCACGCACCGGCTCCCAACGCCGACAGGTAGATGCCGATCACCAACGAGAACTGCGTGACCGAATTCCCCAACAAATAGCTCGCCAGCGTGCCGGCGAGCAGTTCGTAAACCAGTCCGCACGACGCGATGACCAGCACGTTGAGGTACAGCAAGAACAACGGCGCGCGGTTCATCGAGTCTTCGGACATGAGTCACATCCTCGTTTAACCCCAACGCCATCGGCGTGGGCGCGTGGGGTGAAACGCTTCCCGCGCACGCCAATGGCGTGGCGGTTAAACGGTCAACCCTGAATCGCCGCTGCGATGATGATCGACATGCCGATGATGACCGCTCCCATGATGATCGCCAGTGCGACGTTTTGATCTTCTTCGATCTCTTTCTTGATCGAGAACGGCGAGAGCTTGCTCATCAGTTTGAAGCAGATCGCCAGCACAGCGACGCCAACCAGCGAGAAAATGATTGCCGCCAACAAGTGGAACCACAATTTCACCGGGACCGCTTCAGCCATCGCGGACTCCTCGGCGAACGCCAATGTGACCGGCAACATCCAGCCGGAAATAGATTCGAGATTCATCACTATTTGCCTCCTCCCCAAGAGCCGCCTGAACTGCGGCCGTACGACGAGCCGCCTGAATAAGAATTGCCGTAGCCGGTGCCTGAGCCAGTTTGCATGTCGAGGCTCAACCCCTTCCAACCGCCGATCGCCGCCGCAGTGAAGTACCCGCACGCGAACAGGCCGTAGGTGAAGTAGCACCAGCCCAGTTTCGAAATGTTTTTGAGCATCAAATTATTCCTTAGGTCGACTGTCTGACTTGCCGTAGGGTGGGACAAGCGGCGTTTCGCCGCGCCGGCCCACCAGATATTTTCAGTGGGCATTCTGGTGGGCCGGCGCTCGAAGCGAGCTTGTCCCACCCTACATCGTCGCAACTCAGACAGTCGAAATTAGTCATCAGTCATCACTGCTGGCAGAGGGGTTGTAGTCGCTGTTGCTCCAGCGATTGACCTCGAAAGACCGTCGGCCGAACCACATCAGCATTGGGAACGTGAACACGGCCATTTGTGCCACCCAAAAATGGAACTGATCCACCGGCTGTTTGACGGCTCCCGAAACGAACACAAAATCCAGAACGGCGAGCAACACGGCAAAGCAAATCCACATGCCCCAGACATCCGCTCGACTTGGCAGCGGCTGAATCGTGCCGACGCCGAACGGTCGCGGGAGATCCTTGAGCTTGAAGGCTTCTTCGATGGCCTCGACCGTGAGATACGTCCCCAGCGAGGCGTTGATTTCCTCTCCCTTTTCGCCATGCGACTTCTCAAAGGAAAGCATCTGCGGAGGGGCGATGTAATCCTCGGAGGAGACCGACTCCTCAGTCGTCACTCGCCAATAGAATTCGCCCACAACAAAACGGACATAGGCCACCCCTCTGTCGTACAGACGAAACATCTTGCCGTCGACTTTGGCAAGTCGGTCACCAGTTCGCTGCGCCTTCGACAGTGGCATCGATTCCACGAAGCTCCAGTGTCCTTGATTGCGAACCAGCCACCGAAAGCCCTGCGTCGGGTTGTAGAGCAGGTACTCGGTCCACGGAAATTTCTTCCCTTCCCAAACGGCGAAGCGTTCCATGAAGCCGATCACTGTGTACTCGGTGTCGAACAGTTTGCCGACCGAGCCGAGCGGAATAACCGGCTTGACCACCGGCAGATTGAGCGTCGTGAGAAACTTCAACGTCCCTTGCTCGCAATCCAGGAGCGAGCGGCAGCTCGGACAAGTCACGCGCTGAGTTTCATTGGGAGCGTGCAGCGTGAGCGGTCCGGCGCAGTGCGGGCAGTTGACGTGCAATGCCCCACTGCCAGCGGCGGCCGGCATCGGCGATGCGCCGCCGTCACCATCCAATTGAAGTTCCGCGAGCGTCACTTCGCGGCCAAAGAATCCGCGCGGACGATCGTCAGCGTATTCGAGCGTTGCGAACTCGTCGTTGTCGCCGTGCAAGTCCGCGAACCGATGATCGGCGTTGGGACGAAACGCCCACGGGATGTCACCGTCCGCCGAACGAGCCGTCGCGACTCCCTTCTCGGCGACGATGAATCCACCTTGGGATGCTTCCGTTGATGGCTGAGTCGCGGGAGATAAAACGAAGCGATGCCCAACGGTCAGCTCATCAAAAGTCGGAAGCACGGCGTCGTCCGCGAAACGCCGCTCGAACAGAAAATAAAACTTTCCCTGAGCCTCGGCCAGCCACCCGACCTTGTCTCCCGGAAGTTGCAAATACCACTCGTTCCAAACACCTCCCGCCGGATGCTGATACTGCACACGGCCCACAACCTCGAACCGCTTCTTCTGATATTTCCCAGCCAACCCGCGATGAATTGGCGAGTGCGTGTCGATCACGTCCGCGACCTTGCCGTGATCTTCGACGGACTTGTCGCCCCGCGCGACGACCGAGCGGCAGAAGTCACAGACCGTGACCAATGCCGTGCTGAGCTTGAACTCAACGGGCGCGGCGCAGGCCGGACAGGAGACGATCCGCTGCTTCCTCATGCGGTCGCTCCTTCGTAGTCCGATCCCTTGTGGGTCGGTCGATTGACCCCATCCGCCAAATCATTCAGGCATCGCGAATTCTCCAGGCCACAAGGGCCCGGGCTACCGGAGGCAACAACGCCTCGCTCCGCGACGCGCACCGAAACCGATTCCGCACCGAGCATCTCGCACAGTCGGTTTGACCACGGCCAATCGCCACGACGGCGGCACGAGAAGAGATTGAATGTCGCCAGCCCCAACTCCGGCCAAGTGTGACAAGCGAGGTGCGACTCGCTGAGCAAATACAGTCCGGTCACTCCGCCCGGTTCTGGAAACTGCCGCCACAGCGGCTGACCAACGACCTGCAATTCCAACTCGCGCACCAATCGCTCGCAGACGGCACGCACGTCCTCCAATGACCGCAGCCGTGAATCCGAGCAATCGCTCGCATCAACGATCCACTCGCAGCCAGCTCCTTCATGGGCATGCTGCGGCAAAGGCATTTCGAGTTCGACTGGCGGCGTGATCATGCGGCCTACTTCGCTGCTCCGCGAGTTTTCTTGTGGCCGTCCCTGACGCGGCCGAAAACGAACGCGGACATTGAAGCAACCGAGCACACGAGAGGAAAGCGAGGCAATGCTCAATTCAAGCAACCGAAGCACAACAACTCACCGGCTATTGCAACCGGGCGCGGCTGAAGTCGTCCGCTTGGACTTGAGCTTCAAGGTCGATGTTTTTGTAAGCGTAGAGTTCCAACAGCGTGGTCTGATCGAGCTTCTGCGGATCGGCACCAGAGACCTTGTCTGGCCAGCCGTAGCAGCGAACGCAGCTCGGCAACTTGGTCAGCGAATCCACATAAACCATCGACTTGCGATATTCCTTCTTTTCGTCGGACGCGAACTCCGGTTTGGCATACTCGATCACAAGGCACAGGCAATCGCGGCCGTTCAGCTTTTGATGTTCGAGCAACTTTGCGGAGACGCCCGATTCGTGTTTCAGATCCGATTGACGGTACTGTCGCGTGATCCGAACCATTTCCAACAGCCCGGCTCGTGTGATGGGATGGCGAGAATGTTTCATCGCCAACGTACCGGTCGGATTCAGTGAGATCACTCCCAATCGAGCTTCGATGCCGGTGAGTTTGCGGACCAGCATGTCTCCGTCGTTTTCACCCTCGGCATAGATCACTCGTTGTCCAGCGTCCTTGCCACCTTCCCACTTCATAGAGACTCGCTTGGGCTTTTGGTGGATGCGAAGTTGAATGACTTGAAGCTCGGTCAGTGCGTCTCCGATTCGTTCCTGTTTGACGAACGTTGCCGCGTAACCCGGGACGTTTGCAAGCTGCCTTTCGGCTTCTCCCAAAACGCGATCGAATTCGACGATCGCCTCTTTGCCGATCAGCTTTGGTCCGTCGCTAGCCGCAACCGAGGCGGCCGATTTTGCGTCGGTCCCTGACGATCCGGTACTGGAACCGGGGCCGTTGAATTCTTGCTCGACTTCGGCAATCGCTTGGCTGCTGTTCGCGGAAATCGGGTCGGTGCCGGCGGTCGTTGGTTGAGCGTGGACGTACAAGTATCCGAAGGCCAACGCGACAACGATGGAACC
>JAYVQJ010000892.1:0-4950 GCA_043777235.1 Planctomycetia bacterium | reverse complement strand
GTGGGGGTTGGAGCCGTTTCGGGATCGGCACACAGCTTCATGAACGTGTCGGTTCCGGCGTTCGAGGTCAGCAGGATGACGGTATTCTTGAAGTCCACTTCGCGGCCTTCGGAGTCTTCGAGCGTTCCCTTGTCGAAGACCGAATAGAACAGCTCCATCACGTCTTGATGTGCCTTCTCAATTTCGTCGAGCAGTACGACCGAGTAGGGGCGACGACGCACGGCTTCGGTCAACACTCCTCCCTCGCCGTAACCGACATAGCCTGGCGGCGAGCCTTTCAAGCCGGAGACGGTGTGCGCTTCTTGGTACTCGGACATGTTGATCGTGACCATGTTCCGCTCGCCGCCGTACAGGATGTCCGCCAGCGTCAGCGACGTTTCGGTCTTACCGACACCACTGGGGCCGACGAGCATGAACACGCCGACCGGGCGGCGCGGATCAACGAGCCCCGCGCGAGCCGTTCGGATTCGCTGAGCAATCGCGTCGAGCGCGTGCGTTTGGCCGACGATCCGTTCTTCCATGCGCTCCTTCAGCGTGAGCACCGTCTTGATTTCGTCGGTCAACATCTTGCCGACCGGGATTCCGGTCCAAGCTGAGACGACGGCGGCAATCGTTTGCCCATCGACGCACGCCTGCATCAGCGGCGACTCACCTTGGATGCCTCGGAGCTCCTCATTGAGTCGATCAAGTTCTTGCCGAGTTTGAGCGACTTCCGCTTCCGAGAGTGGCGCGGGAGCGACTGGTAAGGCGTTTGCCGCTGTTCCGTCCGCCGATGCGGTCCCGGCCTTCGCAGCGTCCGCTTTCGCGGCTGGCTTTGCCGCCGGAGCGACGGACCCTTCGAGCTTGGCGCGCACTTCGCGAATCTGCTTGACCAACTCGGCTTCTTGTTTCCAGCGAGTTTCCGTCGCGGCGAGCTTGGTTTCGGCGACGGCCTTGCGCTCGTTCAGTTCACCGAGCTTTTCGCCGTGCTCTGCACCGGCGACCGCTTCGCGTTGCAGCATGTCGATTTGCACCGTGACCGCGTCGATTTCGCGTCGTAGGTCTTCGATTTCTCCAGGCGTTGCACAGTGACCAATCGCCACGCGAGCGCACGCCGTGTCGAGCAAACTGACCGACTTGTCCGGAAGTTGTCGCCCGGCGATGTAGCGGCTCGATAAGCGGACCGCGTCGGTGATCGCCTCGTCGAGCACGCGCAGGTTGTGATGCTTTTCCAAGGTCGCGGCAAACCCGCGCATCATGATCGCCGCTTTCTCTTCGTCCGGTTCTTCGACTTTGACCACTTGGAATCGTCGAGCCAGCGCGGCATCTTTCTCAAAGTATTTTTTGTATTCCGACCACGTCGTCGCCGCGATCGTGCGCAGTTCGCCGCGAGCCAGTGCCGGCTTGAGCAAGTTGGCCGCGTCGTTTTGTCCCGCTTGGCCACCCGCGCCGATCATGGTGTGGCATTCGTCGATGAACAGGATGATCGGCTGTGGCGACGACTTGACTTCGGCGATGACCGCCTTCAAACGATTCTCGAATTCCCCTTTCACGCCCGCTCCAGCCTGCAGCAGTCCAAGGTCGAGCGAACGGAGCGACACGTTTTGCAGCGGCGGCGGGACATCACCGGACGCGATGCGGAGAGCGAAACCTTCGACGACAGCCGTTTTGCCGACGCCCGCTTCGCCTGTCAGGATCGGGTTGTTTTGTCGACGTCGCATGAGGATGTCCACGACTTGCCGAATCTCGAAATCGCGGCCGAGCACCGGATCGATTTGATTCGCTCGCGCGCGAGCGGTCAGGTCGATCGTGAATTGATCGAGCGACGGTGTTTTGCCTCCCGGAATTCCGCCCGTCCCGACCGGACCAGCTTCGCCACTGTTGGCCAGTGTCGCCGTCGAGTCTTCACACGAGCCGGCCGAGATGTCTCGGAATTCACGCTTGATCGCCTCGGCGCTGATCTTCGCCAATTCCGGCGCGATGTCGCGGACCAACCGCGCGAGATCATCTTGAACCAGCAACGCGACCAGCAAATGTCCCGACCGAATCGCCGGTACGCCGTACTCGATCGACGCCAGCACCCAGGCGTGCTTCACCAAATCAACGATCATCGGCGACAAACTGGGTGGCCGGCTGTTACCGGTCTTCAGCCGATCAATCGCTTTGGTCAATTCGCGATTCAACCGTGAGGGATCGACCTCGTAGTACCGCAACAGCTTCGACAGATCCGTGTCGGAGGCTTCCAGCAACTTCATTACCCAATGCTCGACCTCGACGTTGTAGTTCGTCCGCGACAGACACAAACCGGCCGCCCCTTCGAGCGCTCGCCGAGTCGTGTCATTTAACTTGCCGATCAGAGACTTCAGATTGATGTCCATCCGAGTTGCCTTTCACGAGGTGTTTCCAGAGAGGATCGAGACGCTCAAATCGTCCGACCGGAGCATTGAATCGCAACGGCCCCCGAAAGTTCAAGAATGGCGAGACGCTAAATCCACAACGGCTCCCGTGACCACACCATCAGCGACCCAAGATGATGTTGGTTTGGTCGAGATAACTTCCCCCAGGCGTAAATATTTGAAGGTTGTCGAGCCCTTGAGGAGTGAACGGATCGTCCCTGAACGCGAAGGTCTTCAAGATCTTTCCCGTTTCTGCTTCCTGTACGGTCACGGATCCAAGAGCATCGAGGCTGATGACCTGATCGCCATTTTTGTTGAAGGCCACTCGTTTGACGACTTGAGAGGATAGTGGTGTTGAGCGGAGCTCGTTTCCCGACGCGGCATCCCAAACTCTGACCGTCTTGTCGTCACTGCCAGAGACGATTTTGTCGCCAGTGGAATTGAAGGCAACGCTCGTCACTGGGCCTGAGTGGCCCAACATTGTCCTCCGCAAATTGCCGGTCTTGGTATCCCAGATTCGTACGGCGTGATTTGCGTCGCCGCTCACGATTTTGTCCCCCTCGGAGCAGAAGGCAACGCTTAACACAGGCTTCACGGAAATGACATCAACCGGGTCTGGTAATCTCGCAAATTGCGGATCGGGCGCAGGCTGAACTCTCTCCATCGAAACCAACGTGCGCAATAACTCGCCAATACTGGCATCCCAAATGTTGATGGCCCCATCCTCAGCCCCCGTCACGATGAGCTTTCCATCAGGCGAGAACACGGCATCTCTCACGGTTCCCGGATGTCCCTCCAAAGTCAAAACCACTGCTCCCTTGGACGTGTCCCAAACCCGGACCTTATTGTCGGCTCCACCGATCAGGATGCGATCGCCACCTGGGCCGATCACTGCCAGTGGCATGGCATCGCGAAGGTAAAGTGCAAGAGTGCTGGCCGAGGTGATGCGTTCTTGAAGAGTTAATCGCTTTTCCGCCAGTTCCAAATACTTTTTGGCTTCTGCTGCGCGATGAGATGCCTGAATGGGAAAATAACTGGAGACTCCGGTGCCTGCGATCAGGGTGGCCACGACGGACGCGGCGAGCGCGGAGACCACGGTGTTTCGCCGACACCATCGCCAGCTACGAGCCACGCGACCGATCGGACGTGCGTGAATGGAATGACCGGTAAACCAGAGGCGGAGGTCTTCCGCCAACGCTTGAGCCGACTCGTAGCGGCGCGCCGGATCCTTTTCCAGACATTTCAGGCAAATGGTTTCGAGATCGCGCGGGATGCGTGCATCGAGCGAGCGTGGACGCGGTGGCTCTTCGTTGAGAATTTGCACGATCAGCATTTGTTGTTTGCCACGAAACGGAAGCTCGTTCGTCAGCAACCAGAACAGAATCACTCCCAGCGAATAAACGTCGCTGCGGTTGTCAGCCAGGTGAGCATCTCCGCGAGCTTGTTCCGGCGACATGTACGCCGGCGTGCCGAGAATCTGTCCCTCGACCGTCATCGTGATTTCGCCCGTCTCGCGTTTGGCCAAACCGAAGTCGGCCACATGTGGTTCGCCGGAAGCATCCACCAGAATGTTCTGCGGCTTGAGGTCGCGATGTACGACTCCGGCTAGATGGGCGTGATGCAGAGCCTCGGCGATCTTCACGCTCAACTCGACGGACTCGCGAACGCTCAGTCGGTGAGCTTTGACCCATTGATCCAAACTGGCCCCTTCAATGAACTCGCTGGCAATGTAGATGCGGCCTTCTTCACGCCCGACCTCATGGACCGAGACAATGTTCGGATGCCGCACCTGCGCGGCGGCTCGCGCTTCACGCAGAACTTTCTCGGAATCGCTTTCCGTGAGCTGCTCACGCCGAGGAATCTTGATCGCAACGATTCGGTCCAATTCCGTATCATGTGCCTTCCAAACGCTGCCAAAGGCACCTTGTCCCAAGCAATGGAGCAACTGAAAGTGCCCTAACATGTCCGATTTGAGACCGTCGTATCGCGCGGTCTCCAAATCTTTAGCGAGGTTGAAGCAACTTCCACACGACGAGCAGGTCATATCACCGGACGGATCGTCGTTGACCAACTCAATCGGCTGATGACAGTGCGGACAACGAATCTGCATGATGGCCTCTGCAAAGAATGCGAATCACGGAAACTCCGTCATGTTCGTGATTGTCCCACGATTCGTCGAGATACTCGTAGGCCGCGCAGTCAAGCGACTTGGCGAGTTCATTGGCGTGACGCCTTGATTCTCTGCCGCGCAGCTTGCGTTCGACGGAAATGTTTCGACGGCATTCCTCACGATCCAATTTGAATTTGCCTGAGCCAGATCTCGATGGAGCATCCCGTTTGAAGGCAAGCGACGAACTGCACTCGCTGCTGGCTGACTTGTGGCGGTTTTGTGGCAGTCGATTTCGTATGGGTCCGAAATTACTTTTCGAGTTGTTTCTTGTCCGATCGTCATTACCCAGTATGATTATTGACGTTGTCGCAGATGGTAAATCCAAGAGTGCCATCGGTCAGAGAATCCCCCCTCTCCGCTTTTCCATCGTTGTCAGTGATCGTCAATGCTTCTCTTTGGTTCTGA
>JAYVQJ010000891.1:0-4968 GCA_043777235.1 Planctomycetia bacterium | reverse complement strand
CAGCCTGCTTCCTTCATGAGGAGGCTATGAATAATCACGGCTAGCGCGTGCCGGCTGATGGTCTGAGGCGCAGCCTCGCTAGAATCCTGCCTCTCAATTTTTGACAGACTGACTCAGCAGCCAGAGATTTTCCTCTCAGAAGACGGAGTGTTCATGCAGCCGGTTTCGTTGGCGTTCTTTTGGCATCAGCACCAGCCGTATTATCCGAATGACCTCACGGGCGAGAACGAATTCCCGTGGGTGCGGCTGCATGGAACCAAAGATTACTGGGGGATGGCTCGGCACATTCAAGAGGTGCCGGAGTTTCGCTGCACGATCAATCTTGTTCCCAGTCTGCTGGTGCAGTTGCTGAAGTACACCGAGGGAGGCGGCAGCGATCGGCATTTGGAGGTCTCGCGAATGCCCGCCGACGGACTCGCGAAGTCCGATGCTCTGTATCTGCTCGAGCACTTCTTCATGGCCAACGTCGACAGCATGATCCGGCCGTCGGCGCGATATCACGAGCTGTACCTGAAACGCCGCGTCGGCACCGACTCGGCCGAGTCCGCGCTGTCGCGGTTCACAACCCGCGATCTGCGCGACCTGCAAGTCTGGAGCAACCTCGCTTGGATGCACCCGATTCTTTTCGAGGTCGATGCCGAACTGCGGGAGTTCCAACAGAAGGGCCAGTCGTACACAGAGGCCGACAAGGCTTGGCTGCTCGACAAGCAACTCGAAGTGCTGCGGAAGATCATCCCGATGCACAGGCAACTCGCCGAAGGAGGACAGGTCGAGCTGACGACGACTCCGTTTTATCACCCGATTCTGCCGCTGCTCTGGGACAAGCGGTTGGCTCGGCAAGCGATGCCCGGTTGCGAATTGCCGAAGCATCTCGACAGCTATCGAGACGACGCTATCGAGCAACTCCGGCGAGCGGTCGCGTTTCACGAACAACTCTTCGGTGAGAAGCCGTGTGGCATGTGGCCATCGGAAGGCTCGGTCGCGCAGGAGATCATCGCCCCGATTGCCGACGTCGGCATCGAATGGATCGCGACTGACGAAGAAATCCTGATGGCCTCGACCGGCGGCCGAGTCAGCCGCGATCCGCACGGACATCTTCGCAGTCCAGAGTTGCTGTACCGCCCTTGGCGAGTCGCCGACGGCGACAAGCAACTGCAAATGATCTTCCGCGATCACGGCCTCTCGGACCTGATCGGCTTCCAATACCAACGAGCCGACTACGTCACGGCCGCAATGGATCTGCTCGGCCGTGTCGAAGAGATCGGTCGCGCGACCGCAGCGATCAATGGAGGCCGACCGACGCTCGTCCCGATCATTCTCGACGGTGAAAACTGCTGGGAGTACTACCACGACGGCGGTGTCGCATTCCTCCGCACGCTGTATCACGAGGCCGCGCGGCGCGGCACGATCCAACCGGTTCGCATCGGTGAGCATCTTCGCGAACATCCCGCGACCGACCGCATCGAAAAACTCTTCGCCGGCAGTTGGATCTCGCACAACTTCGCGATCTGGATTGGCCACCACGAAGACCGCACTGCCTGGGACTTGCTGCACGACGCGCGTGAACGGTTGAAGGCGAAGACGTCCGAAGCTTCGGCGGCTGGCGGCTCATCGAACGACAAACTCGCGCAAGCCTGGCAGGAACTCTTCATCGCCGAGGGGAGCGATTGGTTCTGGTGGTACGGCCCCGAATTCGGATGCGAGCAAGACAAACTTTTCGACCGCCTCTTCCGCACGCACCTGCAAAACATTTACTTGCTGATCGGCGAACCGGCCCCCGCGAACCTCAACGAGCCGATCAAACGCAACGGTCATCGTCGTCTGCACACACTGCCGAGCGGATTTCTGCCGGTGAAAGTCGATGGCCGAGCAACCTTCTTCGAGTGGATCAGCGCCGGCGTCTACGAAGCCGGCAGCGAACGTGGCACGATGGCTCAAGTGACCGACGGAGTCATCCGTCGTATCCAATTCGGCTTCGACCGCTCGCGCTTGCTATTGCGAGTCGACACAACCGGACGCGCTCGCGACGACTTTCAGCGGGCCGAAATCGACGAACTCCGCATCCGCTTCGTGGAACCGGAAGGAGTCGAGTTGACTGTCACCGAATTGTCCGGTGAGTCGCCGACAGTCACGCTCAACGCAGACTCGCCCCCAGCCGAGCAACCTTACGCCCAAGCCGCGCTCGCCCAAATCTTTGAACTCGGAGCATCATTGTCCGTTTTGAACGTGCAACCCGGCAGCGTGCTCAAGTTTTTCGTCGAAGTCTTCTCACACGGTCAAAGTACCGATCGCGCGCCACGAGAAACAACGCTCGAACTGACCGTCCCGCCACCCGACTTCGAACAAATCCTGTGGCAGGTCTGACCATGATTCGTGGACACTGATGCGGCGCGTGAGGTTCTGAAGTCATCACGACAGTTTGCGAGTCAGCCATACCGATGTGAATGACAGAACGACGAGCGTATCGAGCCACAGCAGCCGGCACTCCCACCGGCTCCAAGGACCGGTTCCCAAGAACCAAAGTTGTGCCGCCAATTGCTCACGCACTTGGCGAGGCTGTGGAAACGTCGGTGTTGCCGTGGCGATCTGGCGATCCGCGAAGAACAACACCAGCAGCAAGCCGGCCGTCGCGCTCCAGGCGATCCAACGTTGGCGAGGAGTTGTCGGATCACTTCGTTGGTCGGTTACGGTCATCCGCCGCGCGGAGCCCTCTTCGGTGCGATCATCTCGCGTCGGACTGCGTTCGTCCGAGGCCATCTTGCTCCGAGTCGGCTCAACAGTCTCGTGACGCGCCGGAGTTTTCACGGCAGGTTCGAGTTTGCCGAATGTCGCTCGCAGTTCCGGGCATTTGCTGGCCGGCGTCCAGACCTCTTCGGAGTCGCGGCGCACGAGGTCGCCAGCGCTGAGCGTTCCCGACGATGCCAATTCTCGAAGCTCATCCAGGTCCATCGGACCAAACTCTTGCTGAAGAATTCGGCAACACCATTGCGTGCTCATGGCCGTTCTCCGAGGGATGTGGAGTCCGGGGATTGATCGTCGGTGATTCGTTGCAGGACATAGACGAATTTCGTTCGTCCGCGCCAACCGCTGACAAAAGGATAACGTCGAATTTCATGAAACTTCGACGGCGTCGCCGGTCGTCCCCCGTCATGCACACCGCCGCTCAATGGACCGATACCTTCGAGACCAATCTTTTCGGGCGACGACAGCGAGATCACGAAATCGACTTCTCCTGGCGGTCGTACCGGGCCTGACCACCAAGCGGATCCGGGTGAGTTGAGATAACCCTCGGATGAGGAAGCCCACGAATTCCACTCACTCTGGAATCGATGACCCCACCAACGTGGCAATGGTCGGACAGGAACCGGTCCCGAATGAGTTTCGTACAAATGCCAACCATCGAAGGCGTACCCGCCGTTGATCTTGGCGGGCGAAACTCCTTCCGCGATCAAGTCATTTCCCGCTCCAAACGCCAAGCGTGATTCGGCATGAATGTCATGGCTACTGGCCAGCGAGTAATAACCCAACGGCAGCAACACCAGCGCGAAACGCACCCATCCCCAACGAGTCTGTGACGGTGTGAGGACGACGAACAGCAACACGCTACTTGGAGCCAGAATCAACAAGTGGCGATCAAACAACAGCGGCGTCGTTTCCACGATGTACGCCAGTTGCCACGCCAGCCAGACAGCTCCCAATCGGATCGTCACCCAGCGCGGCCGATCGCACACTCGCCATTCCGCGTCACTGAATCGTTGCCCCAGCGCGATGCATCCCAAGGCACTCGCGACCGTGATGACCCCTGCGATCGGTTGTCCCCATAAGACGGACTTTGACCCCAGCAGGTAAGTGTTCGGAACGAACAATCCAAACGGCGTCAGTACGTTTCGCATGTAGGGAAACAACAAGTTCCGCTCGAAGTAAAAGTAGACCATCAAATTCGCCAGCAGCCACAGCGCGAACAGCCCCAAAATGACCGAGCGACGTTTGAGTGTCTGCCACGCGGACATCGGCAGTGACACGCCCAGCGCTGCGACGAAGCTGCCCAAGTACACCGCATAGGTCAGGCCGATTTCGGGAAGACTGCTCCAAGGGGGATGACTCGCAAAATCCCAAGTCTGCTGCATTGAAACTTCAAACACGTCAGTCGGCCCATGCACGAACCGATACCAGCCCATGAATCCGCCGATGAGTGCCGCTCCGGGAACCAGCGCACACAGACCCTCGCGACGAAACAGCAATCGTCGCTCCCAAATCAGCAAATACGTGGCCACCGCCAGCCACGCCACGAGACCATGCTGCCGAGTCCATGTCGACCAGCCCAGCAACGCCGAACCCAACAGGAGTGTCGAGCAGTGTGCAGAATTGAAGCCTGAAGCGCCAGCGAAGCCCGCCTGTTCGCCCGGCTTCGCTGGCGCTTCAGGCTTGAAGATCAACGGGAATAATCCGGGTGATGCCAGGCCGCGAGCGACGCACCACAGTCCCACCAACTGCCAAGTGATCGCCGGGATGTCGGTGTCGTAGGTGTAGCAGTGCAGGAAATGCAGCGGATGAAACATCAACGCCAACACCGCCAGCCACACCCCTTGGCTCGGCACGCCACACCAGCGCAGCCACCGCGCCAGCACGAACAACTCCACCACATGCAGCGCAACCACGCTGAGCTTCGTGACCGTGAACGACACGCCGAACAATTTTGTGAACAACCAGCCCCAGAGCACATGCCCGATCAGCGACATCGGATTCCAATGCAGAATCCGCAGTTCGCCTCGCTCGTTTAGAAACGACAACGATTTATTGAACGCCCAATCGTCCAGAATCGCGTATTCGCCCACCGGCCATACCAGCCAGTAACACACGCCAACCAACGTGCTGATGATCACGAGGTCCGCCCACGGACTTCGCGGGAGAGAATGCGAGTCGCGGAGCGACTCGCCAACGTCGCTCGGTCGCTCCGCGACCGAGATT
>JAYVQJ010000890.1:0-4976 GCA_043777235.1 Planctomycetia bacterium | reverse complement strand
CGGCGACAGCGCGATCTCTCTCGTCTACGAAACGGCCGACGAAGTCCCCGGCGACCGCAGCATCCTGATGGGCAGCGGCCGCCCCGACGTCACTCCCGACGAAGCCATGACCGCCTTCAAAGGTTTTTATCCCGGCAAATCACACACGCTCGAACACGCCTACGTCCACAATTGGTCCAAAGACCCGTGGGCTTTCAGTTGCGAACGGCACCCTTTCGGACTTGGCAAGTTGAAACAATTCTGGCCGCACATCACCCAACCCGTCGGCCGCATCCACTTCGCCGGCTCCTTCGCCGACAACCTCCCGTGGGGCATGGACGCCGCAACGCGATCAGCTAATCGAACAGCCGAGACGATTGATCGGCTGTGACTAGAGGGGGATAGTCTCAGACCATCAGCCGGCACGCGCTAGCGTCCGGTTGTCTTCGATTCAAACCTTCAAGGAATCTAGCGATGTCAGTGACCTCTGCAATTCTTCTGGCGTCAACGTTTGCACAAGGTTGTTGAATGAGCGCTCAACCCATTCACGGCTGCGTCATTTTCAACCCGGCGGCGGGACGCGGTCGCGCCGGACAGCGGTTAGAGCGGCTCGTTCAAACTTGGCAAGGTGAAACGGAACTCTGGCCCACAACACATCGAGGCCACGCGCGCGAGTTGGCTCAGGCCGCCGCCGAAAAGGGATTCCAATTTGTCGGAGCCGCCGGCGGTGACGGGACGGTTCACGAAGTCGCGAACGGAATGCTCGACGCCGCTGACTCGCGAGCGATCTTGAAAATCGTGCCGGTGGGTTCAGCGAACGATTTGGCCGCCAGCCTGCGGCAGCAGTTCGGAGCGGCCGTGGCTGACGAGCAAGGCGTGGCTGTCGATGTCGGTCGAGCAATCGGCGATCGAAGCCGTTCGGAACATTTCGTTTGCGGCTGCGGCATAGGGCTCAACGGGCAAGTCACGCTCGAATCACGGCGAATCCACTGGCTACAAGGTCTGCCGTTGTACGGCTGGGCCTCGCTGCGAGCAGTGTTGCGGATGTCGCGAGCGCCGACCTGGACGATTCAATTCGGCGACGAGCCTGCGATCGAAACACCGACCCGGATACTGAGCGTCTTGCTGGCTCGCCGTGAGGGGAACTTCACGCTGGCTCCGGAAGCCCTACACGACGACGGGCTGTTCGACATCTTGCATGTCGGCGCGATGTCGCGATTCGAGATGCTGCACTGGCTACCGCGAGTGGCTTTGAATGGTCCGCCGAAGAATCATCCGCTCGTGCTCAACCGCCGCTGCCACAGCGTGCGAGTCGCCAGCGACGAACCGCTCACCGTGCATCTCGACGGCGAGATATTCTGCGTTCCCGATGACGGCGTCTGCGAATTGACCGCCGAGTTGCTCCCCGCGCGGCTACGCGTGCAAGTCGTCGAGCCTGCATGAATTGAAGCCTGAAGCGCTAGCGAAGCCGGCTTCGCTAGCGCTTCAGGCTTCAAGATCGCTACCGATCATTGATGTCCACTCGAATTGTTGTTCGGCGACTCGGCCGGCGCGATCACGACGACATCTGCGGCACGGCGTCGCCGAAACGGATACAGGAATTGCAACGTCATCCACGGAGGCATCGGCTCGCCGCTCGATAGGCCATAGCGTTTCGGCCAGCGATTCGGTGGCAGAAAATAGGTTCCGAACAGCCGGTCGATCAGCGGAATGTGGACGGCAAAGTTCTTGTCGATCCCCTCGCGATCGGCTGCGTGATGCCAGTGATGAAACTGCGGAGTCACGAAGATCCAATGCACCGGCCGAAATTGAAACCGCATGTTCGAGTGGATGAACGTCGCCTGCACGCTGACCAGCGCGACGTACGCGAAAATCGCCGTCTCGGAGAAGCCGAGCACGTATGTCGGCACGTAGCTCAAGCCGCGCGTCGCGGCGACATCGACGATGTGCAGCCGCGATCCGGCCAACCAATCCATCGCCTCGGCCGAGTGATGCACCGCGTGAAACTTCCACAACCAGCGCGTGTGAAACGCGCGGTGGATCCAGTACTGCACGAAATCGGTGATCACCAGAATTTCGAGAAACTGCACCCACAACGGTTGGCTGCCGACCCACGCTCGTACGCTGGGAATCGCGGCCCAGTCGAAGAAAACCATCGCCGGTTTCAATGTCAGCAGCGTCGTGACTTGCACCGCCAGCGAACTGATGAAGACGTAGGTCAGATCGACTCGCCATTCCTTGCGAAACACCGGCTGCTCCGGCTTGAGTGCGAACATTCGCTCCAGCGGAATGAACACCGCCGAGAACAGAATCAGGTTCAGCAGGAACCAATCGAGCCCCAGGAACGGCCCGTTCGTTAGCTCGCCATCGATCGGGACTCGCGATCCGCCGAGCAACGCGGCCAGCAACGTCAGACCGATGCCGATGCTTCCGAAAATCTTCTGCCGCCGCAAACAAACGCTGACCGTCCCCAGCAAGAACGAGCTGACCAGTACGACATGCAACACGCTGCGCACCAGCGGCACCGGATACTTGCTTCGCAGTTCCGGCATCGTCAGCAGCGACGGAAAATGAAAGCACAACACGGCCCCCAATCCGGTCACTCCCAACACGATCGCCAGCACGCCACTAATCCACCCCGAACCGAAGTTCCGAGTCCCGCCGTCGATTGACCTGTCTGTCGAATGATCCGTCTCGTTCATGAACTCATCTCCGAAGGAATAGTCGAATCCGTACCGCGACCGTCAGGGAGTGGCCTCGCAAACACGCTCGCTGCGAACAATTGATCGTCGCCGCGAGCCGGCAAGCCGGTGACTCGCGTGACGAGTCGTTCCAGCCGCCGAAAGAAATCCAAGCGAGTGAGCAGCGCGTTGCACCAGCCGGTCGTGATGCAGTAGTTGACGACATACGGAGCCGCATGATGCCGAGCATGCGCTTCGCGGCTGAGCAACAATCCGCGCCTCTGCAACCAATCCACCCAGCGCGGCGGCTGCGGCATGTGAGCCCACTGATGAACCTGATTCGTCGGCAGTCCGCACAGGCAAAATGAAACGAGAGACACCGCCGCGACTCGTCCCCACGGCTCGCTCAGCGGAATAAAGAACGCCGCCGCAAGAAACGGAATCACGATCATCGACACGTCGCCGTTTGTGTCGATCACGTTGCGCCGCAAGAAGTCATGTGGATTGACGTGATGTACTCGAAACGGCCGCAAGAACCGCCGACCGAGAATCGGCATCGTCTCTTCGCCCCAGGTGTCGGCCGTCCAATGCACGATCCCCGACGAAAAATCGGCGCTCAACATTCCGGCCGCGGCCACCAGTGGTAACCACCACGTCCAAAGTTCCGTCGTCTGAGCGAATCGCACGATATGCCAACCCACCAACGACACGGCGATGACGATGCTGGACAACTCGATGGCACGAGTCACCCAACTCAACTCATCATGCTGCGGCAGAGATTCGTCGCGCGAGTTCGACATGGGCAGACATCCTAGCATCGGAAGTCCTCTGATCGTGAAAATCAGCCGCCGGGCGCTAGCCCACGGTTGAACCGGACACTAGCGCGTGCCGGCTAATCGGCGCAACCCAAAAGCCGAGCTGTGATAGAGCACTACGTGCTGAAAAGGAAGTGGCAGATGTCGCCGTCTTGCATGACGTAGGCTTTGCCTTCCACTCGCAGCTTGCCAGCTTGCCGAATGTCCTTTTCGCTCTTGTAGGTTTCGAGGTCATCTAGCGTGTAGACCTCGGCGCGGATGAAGCCCTTCTCGAAGTCCGTGTGAATGACTCCAGCCGCTTGCGGAGCGGTCGCTCCGATTGGAATCGTCCACGCGCGGACTTCCATTTCTCCGGCGGTGAAGTAGCTCTGCAAGCCGAGCACTCGATACGCCTCGCGAGCCAGCACGGCCAACGCCGGTTCGGCAAGTCCCGATGACGCGAGCATCTCGGCACGATCCGCCTCGTCGAGTTCGGCGATCTCCGCTTCGAGCTTCGCGCAGACGGGGACAACCGACGCACCGATCTTCGCGGCGAACTCGCGGACTTGTTGAACCAGCGGGCCTTGGCCTGCGAGATCACCCTCGTCCACGTTGGCGACGTACAGAATTTTCTTCGCCGTCATCAAACCAAAGCTGCTGACGGCTTTCTTCTCCAAGTCATCAAACTCCAGTTTGCGCAGCGGCTGATCGGCCAGCAGATGAGCGAGACATTTTTTCGAGACTTCGACTCGCAGCTTCGCCTCCTTGTCGCCGCCGCGAGCCAACTTCTCCGCTTTTGGCAGAGCGTTCTCCAACGTCTGAATGTCGGCCAGCATCAGTTCGATTTCGATGGTCTCGATGTCCGAAACCGGATCGACCTTGCCCGTGACGTGAATCACGTCGGGGTCTTCAAAGCAGCGGACGACCTGCAAGATCGCATCGACCTCGCGAATGTGGCTGAGGAACTTGTTGCCCAGCCCCTGCCCTTCGCTGGCCCCCTTCACGATCCCTGCGATGTCCACCAACTTGATCGCCGCCGGCACCAACTTCTTGGGGACGATGTACTGGCTGATCCGCCGCAACCGATCGTCAGGAACGCTGACGACACCCTCGTTCGGTTCGATCGTGCAGAACGGATAGTTCGCGCTTTGAGCGGCCTTGGAACTGGTGAGTGCATTAAACAGAGTGCTCTTGCCCACATTGGGTAACCCGACGATTCCTGCTTCCATTGGCCGCGACAACCTTCCTGAAGTTCCGATTTGAGTTCACGAGACAAAAATCGCCGGTTGCCGAACGCTCAGCGACTCGACGGTCTTGATTGCGGAGCTAAATATCAGACGGCCCGCGAAAAGTCTGTACTCAGCGCTCGCGCCACTTCGACTGCGGCGGCTAAGTAGCGAGAAGCTGGCAATCCGCGTGAATGCGGTTCAACGTCAATCCGGCGTTACTCGTTCACAGAAAAAAGGTTGTGGAATTCCAAACAGAATCGGAGTTTCCCTGAAGCTCACGCGGCAAAGTCGCG
>JAYVQJ010000889.1:0-4991 GCA_043777235.1 Planctomycetia bacterium | reverse complement strand
AGCAGGATGTTCTCCGGCTTGATGTCCCGATGGACAATTTCTTTGTCGGCCGCCGCCTGCAACGCCGACGCGACTTGCTTCAGCAAGTGCAATGCGATGTGAGCCGTCGGCGGTCCCTTCTTGAGGATGTAATCCCGCATGTTCATCCCGGCGACGTATTCCTGAGCGATGAACCGCACACCGTTTGACTCACCGACGGCGTAAACCTGAACGATGTTGGGATGATTCAACCCGGCCGTCGCGAGAGCTTCCTGCTCGAAACGTCGTCGGCACGTCTCGTCGGCCTGAATGTCCGGACGCATCACTTTGACCGCGACCTGACGTTTCAACGACGTCTGCTCCGCCAACCAAACCTCGGCCATCCCGCCGCCGCCGAGCCGTCGCAGCAACCGGAACTCGCCGAACAGTTGGTCCTTCAAATCGGCGACTTGCAGAAACCCACTGACTGGCGCGCGGCCGAGAATCTGGCTCTGCGCGACGGCCTGCGTCAAACCGGGATCGTCGCGATCCGTCGCCGCGTGGTCGCCCAATTCAGTCAGTGCATTCTCTGGCGAGCGATCCGACATCCGAGTCACCCTATCAGCCTGTTGAAAAAGTGGTGCGACGCTCCGCGTCGCAACTTCTGTGGCCAATTTCCTGAAGACTTCTTTCAACAACTCACGACGCGGAGCGTCGTGCCACATTTTTCAACAGGCTGCTATGCCGTCAACATTGATCCTGTTGCTGCTGCATGATTCGTAGACAGGTCACTCCGTAACCCAAATTCCGGTCACGGAGCGACCAGTCTACGACTGCCCGAGTTCCTTCGAGCGATTCGTGGCAGCCTCAACCGCATTCATCAACGCCGCTCGCAGGCCCCCTTTTTCGAGAGCATGCAAGCCAGCGATCGTTGTCCCGCCGGGTGACGTCACCGCATCCTTGAGCGTTCCAGGATGCTCACCGGTTTCGAGAACCATCTTCGCCGCGCCGAGCACCGTTTGAGCCGCCAGCGTCGTCGCGACCGCGCGAGGCAAGCCGACTCGCACACCACCGTCGCTCAGAGCTTCGATGATTTGATACACGTAAGCTGGCCCGCTCCCCGACAGTCCCGTCACTGCATCCAGTAACTTCTCATCGACCGAAACCGCCACACCGACTGCCGACAAAAGTTGCTCGACAAGCGCCGCGTCTTCCGTCGTGGCCGCGCCGCCGATCGCAAAGCCGCTCGCCGAAGCGCCGACCAAACACGGCGTGTTCGGCATCACGCGCACGAGCCGAGTCTTCTCACCCAGCCCCGCGAGCATCGTCTTGAGAGTCACGCCGGCAGCGATCGAAATCACCAAATGCTGTGACGTGACTTGGCCCTTGAGTTCCGCCAGCACGCCGCTCATCTGCTGCGGCTTCACCGCCAGAATGATGATCTGCGATGCGGCAACGACCTCGCCGTTCGATTCCACCGCGCGAGCTTTCGTCTCGTCAGAAAACTGCTGCCGAGCCGCCGGGTAAACATCACTGGCCACGATCTGAGCGGACGACGTAAACCCCGCCGCCACGAGCCCACGCCCCAACGCCGTCGCCATCTTTCCCGCACCAATGAATCCGACTCGCCATGTCATATTGTCTTCCCCACTTAGCACTCTGCACTTCACGCTCACAAGACACCGTACTTCCGGTACGCCTCGCCAGCCAGCATCCCGCCACGGATCGCGTCGCGCGTGATGTTCTCCGCGTGAACTTTCTCCCAAGCCCGGCGAATCGCCTCGACTTCCAATTCGCGAGGCACCACGACGACGCCATCGACGTCGGCAATGACCAGATCACCCGAACGAAATTCGATTCCGCCTAACTCGACCGGCACATCAACGTCGATCACGCGCTGCCGATGCAAGCTGTCCAGCAAATTCGTACCGAGCGCCCAGACCGAGAATCCCATCTTCGACATTTGCCGAACGTCTCGGACCATGCCGTCAACGATTGCTCCGATGCAGCCTCGATTCCGAGCCGCCGTGCTCAACAGTTCGCCCCAGATTCCCGACCGGTTCGAGCCGCTCGCAGCACAAATCAAAACGTCGTCTGGCTCGCAGACATCGACCGCTTGTAGTTCCAATTCGTAGGGCTTCGGATCGGGATGGGCCATGTCCGCCCACAGCGTTGTGCGACATCGCCCGACAAGTAATCCGTCGCAAACCGTCATCGGCCGCAACGAAATCAGCGGCGAATGCCGTCGATGTCCGAGTCCATCCAGAGCGTCCGATACGACCGCCGCCGTCAGCGACTGCCGCATCATCTCGATCGTGATTTCTGCCGGAACCGTGCTCAAGAGTCATCTCCGTTTCTGGGGAACTAGCTCGAATGTGATAGTCGAATCCGCAACGGGAATCCAATCGTCTGAGAGACAACACTCGACTCACAAATTGACGGTCTGCGCCGCCACAGCTATCTTCGCCAGCCAAATGACAGCACGTGAGAACCCTTTAGGAGTTTGAGTTTGACACTTTCCGCCCCCAGCGCGTCGGTTTCGTTCGCCGATCTCGGCTTGAGCCAACCCTCGCTGAATGCCCTCCGCAACGTTCAATTTGACAAGCCCAGTCCGATTCAGGCGGCGTTCATTCCGCTGGCGATGACCGGCGTTGACTGCATCGGACAAGCTCACACTGGCACCGGCAAGACCGCCGCGTTCGTGCTGCCGCTGCTCGAACGACTGAACTTCGACAACCGTGTCGTGCAAGCTCTCGTGTTGGCACCGACTCGCGAACTCAGCGAACAGATCGCCGAGGAATGCAAACGGCTCAGCTACTCGTCGATGTGCCGCAGCGTTTGCATCGTCGGCGGCCGACCAATCCGCTCGCAGATCAACGAACTCGAAAAAGGAGTTCACATCGCGATCGGCACTCCCGGCCGAGTCATCGACTTGATCGAACGCGGCGTCTTGAATTTGCAGCATCTCACCGTCGCGATTCTGGACGAAGCGGATCGAATGCTCGACATCGGCTTCCGCCCGGATATCGAAAAAATTCTCCGACGCTGTCCGACCGAGCGCCAGACGCTGATGCTCACCGCGACGATGCCGCCGCTCGTCGAGCGACTCGCCAACCGCTACATGAAGACGCCGCAAAAGGTCGATTGTTCGACGAACGGCATCGCCGTTAAAACGGTCGAGCAGTATTACATGACCGTCGATGATGACCGAAAGATGCAGACGCTACGCTGGCTGCTGCTCGATCAGCGTCCTCAGCAAGTGCTCGTCTTCTTGCGAACGAAGCGCGGGGCCGACAAGTTGCACGCCAAGTTCGCTCGCAAACTGCCGGACGTCGCGATCCTGCACGGTGACTTGCCTCAGACTCACCGTGATCGCGTGATGAAAGCGTTCCGCGCCGGTGAGGTTCGCATGTTGATCGCCACCGACGTCGTTGGCCGAGGCATCGACATCAGCGGCATCTCGCACATCATCAACTACGACATTCCAGAGTACTGCGACGACTACGTCCACCGCGTCGGCCGCACCGGTCGGTTGTCGTCCGACGAGAAGGGCTACGCCTTCACGTTCGTCACGCGCGATCAAGGCGAGCAACTGACGAACATCGAACTCCGCATCAACACGATGCTGCCGGAGTACAAAATCCCGAACTACGAATCCGCTCGCCCGAAAGAGAAACGTGCCGAATGGACCGGCGGTTTCAGCAACAGCCCGGTCTCGTAGCGAATCGTAGACCGGTCACTCCGTGACCGGAAAGTTCGAGTCACGGAGTGACTCGTCTACTTCAGCCCATCGATGAACTTCACGAGTTGTGTGTCGAGCGCATCGACGTCGGAAGTAATCGTCTCTTTGAAGTCCGCCAGCCGTTCCTTCGGCGAGTACGACACAAACGGATCGCGCGCAGCAATTCGTTTGAGATACGCCGAGTAATTCCTCGGCCGAGTCTCGATGAGAAAGAACGTCAACGCCCACGACTGCGCGTAAAAGTCGAGCACCGACGACTCGTACAACGTCTCCGACTCGATGAACGATCGCAGCGACTTGGGTGCTCGGCGACCGGTTTTCGCGAAGTTTTGGAACACGAGATAACGCTCGCGATTGATCCGCTGGTACGCTTGGCTGCCGGCCAGAGTGCTTCGCATTCCGTCCGGCTCGAACGCCGTCGCCATCCCCTCCACCACCCATCGCGGAGTCTCACCCGTGCGCGAATGCAGGCCGATGTTGTACGCGATCTGATGCGTTGCCTCGTGAATCATCGTCGACTTGAGCTCAGCCCCGTTCGACCCAAACAGAGGCATCCGGCGATTAGCAGTTGTCAGCGGGTCATTCATCGAGACGGCGACCGACTTCTCGTCGGACTCAAACAGCGCGACGCGGTTCGTGCGGGGAGAGTAATACCCCTGCATGTTGGCCATCGTCTTCGAGCCTTCCGTGCGAGCGTATTCGGTGAACTGCTTCTGCGACGGGAAAACGACGGCGACCAGTGGGAACTGTGGATCGTTCAGCGTGAACCCTCGCAATTTGAAGTAGCGTTGCAGCGTCGTGTATTGCTCCTCGAAGACCTTGGCGTATTCAGACGCACGGCCTGACGGAGCGAGCACCAAATAGTGCCGCGTGCTGCCGATCTCCAAGTCCTTGCTGAACTCGCGCGACAGTTGATTGCGCAGGTCCATCACCGACAGCGATTGAAAGTTCTTGTTGGTCTCCTGCAATTTGACCGAGCCGAGCGTCAGGTCGTGTAGCCGTCCCGTGCGGTCGAGTAGAATCGCCCGCTCTTTGTCCTTGGCGAGCAGCCTTCCGGTCGTAACGGTTTTGCCGTCACGAACCTCGACCAGCGCGTCGTTTTCTGCCGCTTTGCAAGTGAGCACCGACAGCGCCGCCAGCACGTAAGGCAACCAACTCGTCCGCATTTTGCCGTTCCGCCAGAAGTGAATGTGGAGAGATCCACTTTCAATCTAGGTCACGAACAGCAGGTGTGGCGGAAGTAGTAGGTTGGGACTCCGTCCCGACCAATCGTTCAACAGTCGGGACGGAG
>JAYVQJ010000888.1:0-4993 GCA_043777235.1 Planctomycetia bacterium | reverse complement strand
TCGAGGACTGCCTCGAAGGACAGTCGATCCGTACCGAAACGGAAGCGAGCGGCAAGGTTCGTAAGACGATCATCGAGCACAAGGGCGATCTGCATCCGCAAGTCGTCATCGAAGATTCGACCGGCAAGATCCTCGACTTCTACTACTTGCCTGAAAAGGCCAGTATCGAAGTGATCGAGGCTCAGCAGATCGCGGCCGGAACGATCGTCGCCAAGAATCCGCGTGAGAGTGGCGGTACTCAGGACATCACCGGCGGTTTGCCGCGTGTCACCGAGTTGTTCGAAGCTCGCAAGCCGAAGGATCCGGCCGTCGTGGCGGAGATCGACGGCGAAGTCGAACTCAGTGCTGAGAAGAAGCGTGGCAAGCGGGTCATCATTGTCCGCGGCTCAGACGGCACCGAAGTCGAACACATCATTCCGCACGGCAAGCCATTGATGGTCCATGCCAAGGACGCCGTGCGTGCTGGCGATGCACTCGTTCGCGGCCCGCTGGTTCCACACGACATTCTACGGGTCAGCGGTGTCGAGGCCGTGCAGCAGTACCTCTTGCACGAAATCCAAAACGTGTACCGCTCGCAGCGCGTGGAGGTGGACGACAAGCACATCGAGATCGTCGTCTCGCAAATGCTCCGCAAGGTGCGCGTGACCGATGTCGGCGATACGGATCTGCTGCCAGGCATCGTGCTCGACAAGTTCGAGTTCCGAAAGCTGAACACGAATTTGGCCAATTCGGTGAAGATCACGACTCCCGGCGACACGGAATTTCAAGCGGGTGACATCGTGCCTCGCAAGACATTCGACGAAGTCAACCCGGCTGTCGAAGCCGACGGCGGTAAGCCTGCGACCTTCCAAAAACCCCGTCCGTCAACGGCGGCAGTCCAACTCTTGGGGATCACCAAGGCAGCCGTTCAAAGCGAAAGCTTTATCTCGGCCGCCAGCTTCCAAGAGACGACCAAGGTTTTGACCGAGGCGGCCATCGCTGGAAAGGTCGATCACTTGGTCGGCTTGAAAGAGAACGTTATCCTGGGGCACCTCATCCCGGCGGGAACTGGTTTCAAATACCATCAGCAGGCCGAGGTGCGGGTGCGTGCGGAAGCGTTGCAAGAACTGAAGGCCGAACATGATCGCATCATGGCGGCACGCCTGGAACTTCTGAAAGAGGGGGCGGGCGGAGACGGCAGTGCGGTCCCCGCAACGCAGCAATAATGGATCGGACGAGCGGAGAGCTTGTCCAACTTGAGTCCTGTGAATCATCCGTGTTTCGGTTTGTGAGCTCAGTCAGCAGAAGCGAGTTATTGAATGCCGACCATCAATCAACTGGTTCGTAAGCCTCGAGTCATCCAGAAATCTCGGTCCAAGACCCCGGTGCTGGAAGGCTGCCCGCAGCGACGTGGTGTTTGTCTTCTGGTGAAGACCGTGACTCCGAAGAAGCCGAACTCGGCGCTGCGAAAAGTGGCTCGCGTCCGCTTGTCGAACGGCAAGGAAATCACCGCGTATATCCCCGGTGAAGGCCACAACCTGCAAGAGCACTCGATCGTGCTCGTCCGTGGCGGTCGTGTTCGCGACCTTCCCGGTATTCGATACAAGATCATTCGCGGCGTGCTCGATACGCTCGGTGTGACGAATCGTAAACAAGCCCGCAGTCGTTACGGCGCGAAGCGGCCCAAGTAATTGCATAGACGCATTCCTAGTTTTTCAGATTTGAATTCAGCGAGAGACCATCAATGGCCAAGCATTTCACGGCGAGTAACAAACAGCTCAAGCCCGATCCGCGGTTCGGGTCGATTCTGGCGTCCAAGTTCGTCAACTGTCTGATGCACGACGGCAAGAAGAGTGCCGCGCAAGGTGTCTTCTATTCCGCGATGGACATCATCAAGAAGAAGTTGCCGGATGAAGAGCCGATCAACGTGTTTCTCGCCGCTGTGGACAACGTGAAGCCGGCGATCGAAGTTCGGTCACGCCGCGTCGGTGGTGCGAACTATCAGGTTCCGACTTCGGTGAATCCGAAGCGTCGTCAGACGCTGGCGATCCGCTGGATTCTTCTGGCCGCTCGCGGCAAGAAGGGTCGCCCGATGGACAGCCGATTGGCGGAAGAGTTCATCGCCGCGTTCAAGCGAGAAGGGACCGCGATGACGACTCGCGAGAATGTCCATCGAATGGCCGATGCCAACAAGGCGTTTGCTCACTTCGCGTGGTAATTTCGAGATAAACAACACAGCGTGTGGAAGCCGGTGATTCGGCGGCCACGCGCTGTTTTTCTTTGGTGTCTGACCGAGAACCTCACCGCAGCAACGCCGCCGAGGTTCGTGGTCGTGGAGGACCGGTCATGTCGTATGACATCAATGCCATTCGCAACATCGGCATCATCGCGCACATCGACGCGGGGAAGACCACGACGACCGAGCGGATTCTGTACTACGCCGGAGCGTCGCATCGAATGGGAAACGTCGATGACGGCACGACGATCACTGACTTTGATCCCGACGAGGCACGGCGTGGGATCACGATCTATTCGGCGGCGATCACGTGCCGCTGGAAGAACTCGACGATCAACATCATCGATACGCCAGGGCATGTGGACTTCACGGCCGAGGTCGAGAGAAGTCTGCGAGTGCTCGACGGTGGCGTCGTGGTATTTAGTGCCGTGGATGGTGTCGAAGCTCAAAGCGAAACCGTGTGGCGTCAGGCCGACCGGTACGGCGTGCCACGAATTTGCTTCATCAACAAGATGGACCGCATCGGTGCCAACTACGAGACGGTACTTAGTGACATCGAAAGCCGTTTGCACGCGACTCCTTTGGCCGTGCATCTCCCAATCGGCGCGGGATCGCTCCCTGATGAGAACTGTTTTCGGGGGATCATCGACCTGGTCACGATGAAGGCGTTGTATTGGGATGCCGAATCGCTCGGGTCGAAGTTCGAGGAGCGTGAGATCCCAGAGTCGATGGTTGACGAGGCGCAGCTCTGGCGACAGAAGCTGCTCGAAACGGTCGCCGAGATGGATGAGCAAGCCCTTGAAGAGTACTTCTCGTCACAGGACTTACCGACCGAGACGATTCGCCGATTGATTCGCAAAGGGACGATCGAGCGTCAATTCTTTCCAACGTTGTGCGGGACGTCGTTGCGATACATCGGCGTGCAAGCATTGATGGACGCGGTTTTGCATTACTTGCCGTGCCCTCTCGATCGGCCCGCTGTCGAAGGGGTGCCGATGGCGATCAAGAAGGGTTCACAGCAAACCAAGATCGAGAAACGGAAGACTGCAACAGACGAACCGTTCTGCGGACTGATCTTCAAGATCCAAGCGGACAAGCACGGCGACTTGTGCTTTCTAAGAATCTATTCGGGCACCTTGAAGAGCGGATCGAAGGTGCTCAATCCGCGAACGAACGTCAAAGAACTGATCAGCCAGATTTGGCGAGTACAGGCGGACTCGCGCGAAAAGATCGAAGCCGATGAGGCGTATGCGGGAGACATCGTCGGCGCGATCGGGCCGAAGGATGTCGCGACAGGTGACACGCTGTGTGCGACTCAGAATCCGATCCTACTGGAGAAGATCACGTTCCCGGAGACCGTGATCTCGATGGCGATTGAGCCGGATAGCAGCGCGGAGCGGAAGAAACTCGAAGAGACTTTGCGACGGCTCGCGAAGCAAGACCCCACCTTCAAAGTGCGAATCAACGAGGAGACCGGCGAGACGCTGGTCAGCGGCATGGGCGAATTGCACTTGGAGGTCATCAAGGATCGCATGGTGCGTGAGTTCGGCATGAAGGTCCGCGTTCACAAGCCACGAGTCAGTTATCGTGAGACCGTCAAGAAAGCGGTTGATGTCGAAGGGGAGTTCTCGCGACTAGTGGGTGCCACCACGCATTCCGCCAAAGTTCGATTACGCGTCGAACCGTTCGAGGGCGAAGAGGCCGTCTGCGTTGAAAACGACATGAAGCCCGGTCTCCTGCCGGCAGCGATGGTCACTGTCTTGGAGCAGGCGGTCGAAGAGGGAGGGAATGCGGGGGGCATCTACGGAAATCCTCTGATGCGAGTTCGTTTCCGAATCACTGGCGCGGATTACAAAGAGGGTGAGTCGAACGAAGTCGCGCTGACGGCCGCCGCCGCGCGAGCTGTGGCCGAAGGATTGGAAAAGGCCGGTTGTGTGTTGCTCGAACCGGTCATGAAACTGGAAGTCGTCACGCCGGAGGAATTCATCGGCAACGTTCAAGCCGATTTGAATGCTCGCCGCGCGTCGATCGTTCGCACGGAGAATCGTGGCCGGCTGTGGGTGATCGAAGCAGAAGTCGCGTTAGCGAAGATGTTCGGCTACTCAACTCAAGTTCGCGGCATCTCACAGGGACGAGCGTCGTACTCGATGGAGCCATTGAAGTACGCGGAAGCTCCACCGGATGTTTTGGAGTCGATGTCGTAGCGGATCGTTTCACGAAAGCCGCCGTTATGGACCTGTTTCGAGAACAGGTGCGTCGCAATGAAGCCGCAGATGCGGCTTGGGAGTTGTACGCTCCGCATCGCGAGCGAGTGACTCAATTGCTTCTCGATGCGCGGACGTCAGACGCGCGGCGCTTATGCCTGTTGGGGGCCGGTAATCTGAATGACGTGAACCTCGCCGCTCTGGCTTCAGCGTTCCACGAAATCACGCTGGTGGATGTTGATGCTGATGCCGTGCGGCGCGGGCTGGGACGCCAAGGTTGTGCAGAGGATGCTCGATTTCGAATCGTGGCACCGGTGGATATCACTGGCGTGTTTGCCGAGTTGGCGGCGATGGGAAGCGGGCAGGCTGGTGAAGTTGTGATTGATCGTTGCCTTCAGACGTTGGCGAAGATTCCTGACTTCGTTTGGAAGGGACGTTGCGATGTGGTGGCGTCGGTCGGATTGCTCACGCAGTTGATTGACGGTGTCACTCAGACCATCGGTGAATCACATCCAAGAGTCTGGGACGTCGTGTCCGCACTGCGCACACAGCATCTGCGGCTGATGTTGGAGCT
>JAYVQJ010000887.1:0-5010 GCA_043777235.1 Planctomycetia bacterium | reverse complement strand
TGCCGACGTTGCTCGAAGGTTTGAAGCACGACGAACGCGGCGTATGGAATGCGTCGGCGGATTTTCTGGCTCGGATTGGGCCGCCGGCGAAGGGGGCGATTCCTACGCTCGAAGAGGAAGGGAAGCGTGGAGCCGATCACATCGCGGATATTTGCAACGAGGCTCTGCGGCGGATTCGTGGTGTCGATGAACCGCTGCCGTCGAAGACTGTTGTTCCGACCCAAGGAGATGCGGCGGGCGGGAAGGCCAACAAGAAAGTCGAGAAGGCCGCGGTATTTTCGAAGGCGTTTCTCGATGAAGACGTCAGCCGGTTTGCCAAGTCGATCGAGAAACGAAAGCCGCCGAACGTTTTGTGGATCAGCGCGGAAGACATCTCGCCGAGCCTCGGCTGCTACGGTGATTCGTATGCGGTCACGCCGCGATTGGATCAGCTCGCGAGTGAGGGGATGAAGTTCACGCGCTGCTTCACGCACGCGGGTGTGTGTGCGATCTCGCGGTCGGGGTTGATTACCGGGATGTCTCCGGTCTCGATCGGCAGCCAGCACATGCGGTCGCAGATCGTGTTGCCGTCGCACGTGAAAGCGTTTCCCGAATATCTGCGAGCGGCCGGGTACTGGACCACGAACCGCTCGAAGACAGACTACAACTTTCCGCCGCCGAAAGCCGCGTGGGACGAGAACAGTGCGAATGCTCGCGATTGGCGTGGCCGAGCGGCCGGGCAGCCGTTCTTCAGCGTGATCAATCTGCTGACGACACACGAGAGTCAGATTCGAGGCAAGTTTGGCGAGACGCTGCACGATCCGGCGAAAGCACAATTGCCGCCGTATATCCCGGACACTCCGGTGACTCGGCGCGATTGGGCTCGGTATGCCGATCTGCTGACGACGCTCGATCGGCAAGTCGCGGCGATCTTGGATCAACTCGAAGCGGACGGCTTGGCGGACGACACGATCGTTTTCTTTTGGGGCGATCATGGGCAAGGACTGCCGCGCGGGAAGCGCTGGCTGTACGACTCAGGGACGCGAGTGCCGCTGATCGTGCGCTGGCCGGGGAAGTTGCAGGCCGGCTCGGTGTGTGACGACTTGGTTTGCTTTTTGGATTTCGCACCGACGATGTTGCAGTTGGCGGGAGTCGAAGTGCCATCGCACTTGCAGGGGCACGTCTTGCCTCCGATCGAGGAGCTGACTTCGGTCGAACTCTCTCAGCGATCCGCTGCCGGACGGGAATTTATTTTCGGGCATCGAGATCGGATGGATGAAACTTACGACTTGATTCGATCGGCTCGCGACACGCGGTTCAAGTACATTCGCAACTACGCACCGCGGCGATCGTACGCTCAGAACATCACCTACATGAATCAGATGCCAACGATGAAGGAGATGCGGCGGTTGAATGCCGAAGGAAAATTGAGCGATGCCCCGGCACTTTTCTTTCGTGCGACGAAGCCAATCGAAGAGTTGTTCGACACCGAGGCCGATCCGCATGAGGTCGTGAATCTCGCAGATCACCCCGAACATGCCGAGCGATTGAAACGAATGCGAGCGGCGCTCGAACGCTGGCAAGAAGACTTTGTCGATTCCGGATTGATCCCGGAGCCGCTGCTCGTCACGCCGTTGCCAGTCAATCGCCGATAGCTTCACCGAAAGAGTTTCTTTGAGGTCGGAAAGTTGTTGCGAATCTGTCAGTTTCATCAGCCAGCACGCGTGAGCGTCCGGTTCGGAAAGTCGACGGACTCACGAATCGGAGGGTGTGACAACAATTTCAGGCATCGCTATTAGCCGCAGGGCGCTAGCCCCGGTTGGCAATGCTCGAACCGGACGCTAGCGCGTTCCGGCTGATTTGGTCTGAGGCGGAGCCTCGCTAGATTCCAATACGCAGTCTTCCGGGGAGATGGCTATACTCCGACCCTCAATGAGGCGATCTGCTTTCTTCAGGAGCGTGTCATGCGATGGCGAATCCTGGTGTTGTCTTTCAGTCTGACTGTGGCGTTTGGCTTGGTCGGTGTGACATGGCATTCGCTGGAAGCGGACGAGCCCAAACAGGCCGAGAAGCCCGCTGACAAACCGGCAGAGAAACCGAAGGAACAGGCCAAGCCGCCGGCGGTGAATCCGTTGCAGGATTTGTTTCAGAAGTTGATGCCGCAACCAGCGCGGCCAGTTCCTCAGCAGCCAGCGCAGCCGCAGATCAAAATCAATATCGGGCCACAAGGCCGACCGGCGAATGCTCAGCCGCTTGATCCTGATGCTCGCGATCAGATCGACACGCGAGCCGCGAAAGATCGCAAACAAGCGGAGATGCTTCGCAAGGCGAATGCCGCGGCGCAAGCTCAGGAATGGCAAGCGACATTGGAGTTGGCGCAGGCTCTGCTGAGCCAAGAGGAGGACTCCGTCAGTCGCGTCGGCAATGGATGGCAATCGGTGCGTGAGCAGGCGATGCGACTGATGCTGCGGCTTCCCGAGGAAGTTGTTCGCAGCTTTCGTCAGCGCGTTGGAGCGGAAGCGGCTCGATGGTTGGACGAGGCGGAGCAGTCCGGGCGGATTGATCGGCTGGCTCAAGTGGCAATGCGGTTCTTGGTCCTCGAACAAGGCCAGACAGCGGCTCAGCGATTAGCGGTGCGGCATTTGGATCGGGGCGAGTTCGCGTTGGCGACACGTTGGTTTCGCTGGCTCGACGACGCGAAGGCGGCGATCACCAAGGAACGGCATTGGCAATTGCAGGCGGCGCTCGCGGCCAAGCAGGCGGGGGACAAAGAGGCTGCCGAGAAATGGTTGAAGAAGAACTCACCGAACATCGAAGGCGGGACGGCGAGCGGTGCGACTCAGGATGACGAGCAGATCGAAGTGGGGGGGACGCGCGTGCGTGTCGGCGAATGGTGGGCGGCATTGCCGAGCCGCGTTGTCACACAAGCGACGCCGACGGAATGGCCGATGTTCTTCGGCGCACCGAATCGGGCTGCGCTCAGTCGTGGGGGCGAACCGTTGCTGCTCCCGCGCTGGCGGCAACCGCTCACTCAGTTACAGCCGTTGCAGCGGCAAATCGAAATGCTTGTCGAGGACATGCACGATCAGAACCGCTCGACGATCTCGGTCTGTCAGCCGCTGCTCGTGAATGGTCTACTCGTGCTGCGAACTTTGGGAGGCGTGCAGGTCATCAACGTCGAGACCGGCAAGACTCAGTGGTCGACGGCAGAACGATTCAAGGCCGAAGACTTGATCAGTCCCGGCAATGGGCCGCAGATCAATGTGACGTTTAATCGAGCCGTCCGTTTCGTCAACGGCGTACAGCAATTCGATTTCAACAACCCGCAATGGGAGCAGCATCCGCTGGCTCAGTTGTTGTTCGCGAATGGAAACTTCGGAGTGCTCAGCAGCGACGGACGGCAATTGTTCGCGGTCGAGGATGACACGTTCGTCACTCAGCAGCAGTTTTCGATGTACGGCTGGAACCAAGATCCGTCGAAGCAAGATGCTTTGCGACGGAATTGGTCCAGCAACAAACTGGTGTCGTATGACCTTCGCAACGGCCGGCCGCTGTGGACGGTCGGTGGTGTCGGTTCCGATGAGCCGTTTCAGCCCGAATTGCCCGGCGTGTTTTTTTTCGGAGCACCCGTCGCGGACGGTCACGAGTTGTTCGTGATCGGCGAACGTGACGGCGAGATTCGGTTGTTTTGCCTGCAAGCCGAGACCGGGAAACCGCTGTGGACTCAGTTGCTGGCGACAGCCGAGTCGTTGATCTCTCGCGATTTGGCTCGACGACAATTCGCGGCGCAGGTGTCGATCGCCGATGGTCTGGTGATCTGTCCGACGACGGTCGGCTGGCTGGTCGCGGTCGATCGTGCATCGCGGCAGTTGCGGTGGGTGCATCGCTTCGCCGCCACACAGGCCAACAACAACAACAATTTTCGCCGCGGCATGGTCGGGCAGCCGATGACGCAGTTGTCTCTATTGGGACAACGCTGGTTGCCGTCTGCTCCGGTGATCGTCGGCGATGCGATCGTCTACACCCCGCAAGAAGCGTTTGATGAACAGCAAGCACAAAGCATCGTTTGTCTGAATCTGCACGATGGCGATCGTCGTTGGGTGAAACCGAAAGGGAACTGGCTGGCGTTGAACGGAGTCGCGGACGGCAAAGTGTTGCTGCTCGGACAGACCAATCCCGGAGCGTTGTCGCAGGTCAACGTCGGAGCTTTGTCGCTGAAGAACGGCGAGCCCGCTTGGAATGTGCCGATCACTCCCAGCGTCGACGGTGTCCCCAGCGGCCTGGGAGCAATCGCCGGCGACCTTTGGCATGTGCCGCTCAGCAGCGGACAAATCTGGACGATGTCGCTGAAAGACGGAACGCGGACAGGACGGCAATGGGCGACGCCGGGGACTCGGCTGGGAAATCTGGCGCTGTATCGCGGCGGCGTTGTCTCCGCCCATCCGGCTGGACTGACTTGCTTCGAGCAACGTGAGTCGATCGCGGAACAAATTCGGCAACGCAAAGAGCGCGATCCGGCCGACACGTTGGCGCTGCTGACCGAAGCTTCGATCTTGCAACTCGAACACAAACCAACCGACGCTTGGACTGTCTTGCAGCGTGTGAAAGCCGAGTCGATCTCGGCCGAGTTGCGACCGCGATACATCGACACTCTGCGCGATGTGCTCAGCGACGTGATTCCGCAAGAGCCGGGAAAACCGCTCGTCGATCGCGCGGCGGAACTGGCGACGTTTGAGAAGTGGCTCACCGGGCCGGACGATCAATTGCAGGCGAAGCGGATGCGAATCGAGCATCTTCTTCTGACCGGAAAACAATCGGGCGATCTCAAATTGTTCCAAGAAGCTTTGTCATTGCTGTTGGAGCTGTCACGAGGCGATGGCGACCAAGTGGTGGTCTCGAACGGGGTATCGACCGTCGCCGCTCGAATGGAGGTTTGGATCAGCGGACAACTGATGGAGATGGCGGCTTCGAGTCGAGCCGAGGAACGTGACGAGGTGGATCGTCGCGTCGCCAAGGAAATTCAAAAACTTG
>JAYVQJ010000886.1:0-5012 GCA_043777235.1 Planctomycetia bacterium | reverse complement strand
GTCTCGCGGGCGAGCATGAGCGGTACGACACGAAGAACCGTTCGCCGATGCCGCGCGGTGTGCTCAATCAAGTTTTGATGACGCTCGACCGGGTGTTGCCGGAAGTCGAAGCGGTGATCGTGCTCGATCAAGTCGTCGAGGACGATTGCGGCGTCATCACCGCCGCGATGCGAATGGCTTTGGCCGCACGTGCTCGGCGGCATCCGAACGTGCTCTTCTGGGCCGACAGTCGGAAACACATCCGCGCATTCCGCAACATGTTCATCAAACCGAATCAATTCGAGGCGGTCGGGCACGCGAACCCGCTGCCGGATGAACGCATCGACCTCGAACGACTCAAGAGCGAACTGCCGGCGTTGCGAGCAACCACGCAGGCTCCGGTCTGTGTGACGCTCGGCGAGCGAGGTTTGATGGTCAGCGAGCCGGCACCGACGTTCGTTCCCGCAGTGCGAGTCGACGGCCCCATCGACCCGACCGGTGCGGGGGACAGCGTCACGGCCGGGATGGTGCTGTCGCTGATCTCCGGGGCGACGATGCCGGAGGCGGCACTTGTTGGCAACCTCGTCGCGTCGATCACCATACAGCAACTCGCGACAACCGGGGTCGCTCGGCCAGACGAGCTGCCGCCTCGGCTGGAGATGTGGCGAGGACAGCACTCCGCCTGAGGCAACTTGGAGGATGGGCACTCATGCCCGTCTCTTTGCGTGATGAGAACACGGACGGGCAAGAGTGCCCATCCTCCAGTCACGCGGCCACGGGGATGCGGACGCGCGGCGGACGGATGCTTTTCAGTTGTTCGAGCTCGGTGTCGGCATCGCGCATCGCCCCTTCGGTGCTTTCGTGAGTCATGATGACCAGCGGCACCGTCACCGGGCCGCCGGGGATCAAAGCAGACTCGGCTTCTTTCTGAATCACTGACGCAATGCTGATGTTGTGCCGGCCGAGGATGTGCGCGATGTCGGCAAGCACATGCGGTCGGTCCTCGACATTGAATCGCAGATAAAACCGGCGACGGATTTCGGTCGCGGGCAACAGCGGCAGCGGCGAGTGTTCACGCCAAATGTCGAGCCGCGAGAACGTAAGCTGTGCTCGGCCGACCGCCATGTCGATCAAGTCGGCGACAACGGCTGACGCGGTCGGCATCTCGCCGGCTCCCGCGCCGGAGTACCACAAGCGTCCGACCGCATCGCCGGTCAGTTCGACCATGTTGAACGCGCCGGAGGTCTTCGCGAGCGGTTCGTCCGCCTTCACGAGCGTCGGTTGGACGTGCATCTCAAGCTGACCTTTGACGAGCCGCGCGGTCGCGAGCAGTTTGATGCGATAGCCGAACTCGGTTGCGTTCCGCAGGTCGGCAAGTTCGAGCTTGTCGATGCCTGTCCGTTGAAACGCCGAGACAGGCACCTTCGTGCCGAACGCGAGCTGACTGAGCAGCACCAATTTCTGAGCCGCATCCGTGCCATCGACATCCATCGTTGGATCGGCCTCGGCATAACCCAACTTCTGGGCTTCAGCCAAGACGTCGGCATACGGTCGAGCTTTCTCGTGCATCTCGGTCAGGATGAAATTGCTGGTCCCGTTGATGATCGCCTGGATCGACGTAATTTGATTCGCGGCCATCGACTGCCCGATCGCGGCGATGATCGGAATGCCTCCCGCGACTGCGGCTTCGTAGGCCACCGTGCGACCCAACTCGCGAGCACGTCGGAAGACTTCGTCGCCATGTTCGCAGAGCAACGCTTTGTTCGCCGTTACGACATCTTTGCCCGACTCCAGCAGTCGCAGCATGATCGTGCGTGCCGGCTCCAATCCGCCGACGAGATGCAGTGCGATGTCGATCTCTTTGTCGGCACACACGGCGTTCAGATCGTCGGTGATTAAGCCGCTCGGCAGAGCGACGGCTCGCGTCTTTTCGACGTGCTGCACGGCGACGCGACGAATCTCGATCGGCCGGCCGGCTCGGCGAGCGATCCGTTCCGCCTGATCGGTCAGAATTCGCGCGACACCGGTGCCGACGGTCCCCATTCCAATCAACGCGACTCGCAAGGGAGCAACTGACATACGACTCCTTCGTGGATTTTCTTCGATCAACCGTCAGAGAGAGGAAGACCTCGGCGGGCCAGAACGACCGCCAGAGGGCCGGCATCGTAGCAGTTGATTGCCGAGGGGACAGTCTAACTCAGCCCTGCTCGCGCAACGGGAAGATGTCAACGGTTACGCCGGGGCTGAAGAGAACGTGAGCCGGCGGAGTCGCGACGTGGACACCAGCCGCCGCGAGCAATGATTGTTCGCAGCGTTGCAGAGTCGCCGTCTGCAACGGATACGGAGTGTGATGGACTTGCCCGCGTGCAATGCGTCCCGGAGCAACCTCTGTGAAGAGCAGATAACGCTCGGCCAGGAAGAACTCCAACGTACCGGGCTGAGCCTCGCCCCGCGGACCTCCGCCCGGCAACCAATCGCCGATCGTGGCGGCGACATCGGTGCGTCCCGGCAACGGCTCCGGCCACAAGCGTCGGCTGCGGTACTCAATCTGCGAGTCGCGTCGTTCGAGCGACATCTCCGCGAAGAAGTATCGCAGTCGCCAGCGCCAACGAGCGACTCGCACGGCCAACGAATTCGCGGCGTCGAGACTGAGGAACCACACACCCGGTTCTCCGCGATGAGTGACGTAGGTGCGAACGTTCGTCTCGTGAAACTCCGAGACACCCGGCAGCGCGGGAAACCACCACGGCCGGACTCCTGACATGTGAAACAAGACCAAGCCGACCCACGCCGAACCGTCGAACTCGTCGATCTCGACTTCGGCAGGCAGCAGCGGCCGAAGCTCGGCAGCGGGGACTCGCCAATGCACGAACAGCAAGTCGGACCACGTCTGATAACCGGCAATCGAACCAGTCGGTCGAATTCGCGAAGCAAGACGATCAATGTCCGGCGAGGTGCTCATGGCGATCGGTTCGCGATTTTCGGATTGAAATTGACGATCCTTGCTCAACACCGCACTCGACTACCGAACGTAACCGATTTCGATCCGCGCAAAAGAAAACACACCGGCGAATAGGCCGGTGTGTTGTGACTTTCGGGTGCGGTCTGCGTTGATCGGTTCGGCAACAAATTTCGTTGCCGTGACGCGATCACAGTTGCCGAGGCACCCAGTTGATCTTCTGGATTTGCTCACCTGATCCGGCCGCGTTGCTACCGGGAACTCCCTCTGGCATCGGTGCGGGAGTCCCTTCCACTGGCGGAACTGGGGCCGGTGCGTGATGGCCTGGTCCCATCGGGTTGTAGAAAGATTCGGTTGATGCACCGGCTCCGCAACTTGCACAGCCACCGCTCGTCGAAGGAACAGACGTGACCGGCGTTGGATGATTGCCACCGCAACTCGCACATCCGCCGGGAGCTGCTTGAGGAGCTTGGCCGCCTCCACCACACGACGCACAACCACCTTCGCTGGGAGCCGGCGAGGGACCGCTGCAACCAGCACATCCGGTCGAAGGCATCGACGTCATTGGAGCACCACAGCCGGCGCATCCGCCGGACGTCGGCATCATGCCCATCTGCTGCGGAACCCCTTGGTAATCATCTCCGGTGTAGACCACCGATTTGTCGTAGCCATACATCGCGGCTTCGGTCGGGACGCCGTTTCGATGTTTCGATCGGGAACGGACTCGATGCGAACGTCCGCACTCGCAAGCCACTTCCTGCTCGCAGCCGCAGTCTCCTTGGCTTCCGCAGTTGTTGCAGCGGCCACCTTTGAACTTGTCGACAACTTTGTGCAGACACGAGCGTTGTCCGCAACCAGTATCACAACTCGGTTGGCACCCCGACTGGCAAGTGTGGCAACCGACGGCGCTGATCGTCACTAACAGTCCAAAGCAAAATTGCAAAGCGGTCTTCATGGCGTTCCTCAAGGTGAGGGTGTGAGCGATTCCGAGTGATCCAACATGGACCCGCAGAACGCTCACGGAGTCATCGCCGAACAAAACCTTCGGCGACTACCTCCTTCCATCGGACTTGAGAGTTGGCAAACTTTACGGATTATCGGGATTGTGCCGAACCGAACGCGATCGACCCGCGACGCGTTGATCGGAGGCGAGACACGTCCTCCAATGGCAGCGGCTTCCGGCAAAATCGGCAGACTGAGTGCGGCAGGCCCTGATTACGGGCGAAAATCCTTTCGGCGGAAGATTTCCACCGATATCTTCCGCCGCGTGTCCCATCGTCCCGAAGCGTTCTGCGCGGGAGCCGTTATGGCGAGCTTGGTCGAAGCACCTCAGTTTCAGTCGTCTGGCGAACTTCCGGTCATCAGCCCGGAGCGGGCCAATGACATCGACCAGAAGCACGAGCGGGTTGCCCAGTTCCTGAAAGAGAACCGCCTTGCCGCTCTGTTGTTTCAGCGGCCCGCCAACCTCGCTTGGTTCACCAGCGGAGCGGAGTTCGCGCGACAGAGTTCATCGGAAATCGCGTCCTCGTTGTTCTTGTTGCCGGACGCTCGCGTCGTTCTGACCAATAACGTCGATTCAGGACAGCTCTTCGAAGGGACGCTGGCGGGTCACGGCTTTCAGCTCAAAGAGCGACCGTGGCATGAACCGCATTCGGTCCTGGTGCAAGACGTTTGCCGCGGACGACAAGTCGGCAGCGATACAGGCTGCGGACGGACGGCAGATGTCTCGACCCAGTTGTTGGATCTGCGTTTGCCGTTGAACGAACTGGAATGCGAACGACTGCGCGAACTGGGCTTGCTCGTCACGCACGCTGTCGAAGCGACCGCTCGCAATTTCGAGCACGGCATGACGGAAATCGAAATCGCGGCGCAGTTGTCGCATCGGCTGCTCAAGCACAAAGTCGCGCCAGAGCGCATTCAAGTTTGTGCCGATGGAATCTCGAATCGCTTCCGGCATTGGACTCCCGGCAGCGATCCGGTCGAACGCTTCTGTACGCTGAGCGTGATTGGCCGCCGCGAAGGACTCTGCGCAGGTGTGACTCGCACCGTCTGCTTCGGCGTCGTTCCTGACGAA
>JAYVQJ010000885.1:0-5015 GCA_043777235.1 Planctomycetia bacterium | reverse complement strand
CCTCCTCAAAAAGGTCCGACAAGCTTGATCCAAATGTGTTACCCATGTCTCCGAACAACTGTTACCCATGTCCCCGGTCTATACACTCCTGCGTGATGTGCCGAACGCTTCACACAGCGCAGTGATTTTCTGCGATCGGTATAGGACGTGGGCGCGATGCGGTGCTCGATCATGAGTCGAGCGGAAAGATCGGCCGGCGAATTTGCTCGAACGGCAGCGAACGCAGGTCGCTGGTGCAGGGGCCGAGCGTGTTGACCGTGTGGCTATGCTTCTGGATCGGGTCATACGCTTGGCGATGAGCGACGGCGGCTTTGACGCCGATGACCGAGAGTGATTCCGGGATGATCCCTTGGCTGCGGAATTGACCAAGATCGAATGGTGGCGTCTTGCGGCTGGTGAGCAGGACGCGGATGCCCTGTAGGTCAGCCTTTCCAGGCTGACCCGTTGCGGGTTGGGACGCGGTATCCAGCGACGAGTCGGCCTGGGAAGGCCGACCTACGAATTGCACGACGGCGCACGGTCCCATGTCGATTTGCGTTCCGCACATTGAGGCCAAATGGCTGTGCCGGTCTTCGAGCGTGAATTGGCCGTCGCTCGTCGAAAGCAACTCGACTTCGCATTCGACCGGCGAGTCGAATCGCGGATCGCTGCGTCCGCCGAAAGTGAGCAATCCGCGCCAACCAATGGGCCGCGCCGCAAGTTCCGCGACCGCGACCGGATCGTCGATGACAACCGCCGAGTTGCCGATGCCGCGCGAGACCAAAGCTCGAAACACATGCGTCATGTCGCCGGGTGCTCCGCCGCCGATATTGTCGGACGGTTCGACGATCGCGATCGGCGTCTCACCGCGCGCGACCTCAGCTTTCACCGTCGGCAGGACACTTTCCAGCGACGGCGGCACGACGTTGCCTTGCTCGCGGCGGCGAGTCGCTTCGTCGCAGAGTGATTGCAACGCACTTCGACATTCGGCTGGATCACCGAACGTCACGGCCGTGAACGACACGCCGGTGTCGGGCGTGTCGGCAAAGGAGTAACTCGCGAAGACATTCACGGCGGCAATGTCGGGATGCGTGCGTTCGATTTCGCGTGCCATTGCTTCGAGCGCTCGCATTGGATCGTCGTCCGTGCCGACTCCCGTGGGTGGCCACACGATGCCGGGAGCGGCGTGCAATGTGGCCGGCCAGCGGTCGGAGTTCATGACGCGATCGAGCAACCTCGCGCCGTCACGAGCCGCGTCGCAGGCGTCGGTGTGCGGATTCTTGCGGTACGCGACGAATGCCTGCGTTGCTTCGGAGAATTCGCGAGAGATGTTGCCGTGCAGATCGAGCACTCCGCCAATCGGGACGCGGTCGCCGTTCGGCAATGCTCGCAGGCGGCGGACCAATTCTCCTTCGGGATCGCGAATCGTTTTCGTGGCCATCGCTCCGTGAAGGACGAGATAGATACCGTCGAGTCCTTGTTGCAGAGCTGCTTCGGCGGTGGTTCGGAGTTCGGACCAGAATTGTTCGAAGACGCGGTCTTCGACAGTGCCGCTGGGAGTCGCTCGCGCGTCGATGGTGGGGATCACGTCCCAACCGCGTTCGTCGGCGATGTCCAAGACTCCGGCGAACGGTGAGCCGTCACCACGAGCGGCGAAGAATTCCTGGCCGCGCCGCACGGAGAAAGCCGACCACGGAGTTCGCTCGGTCAAGAACGTGTGCGTTTCGTGAAACAGGCCGGCGATGAGGACTCGGCGTCGCATGGGGCGAGTGTAGCCCGATCTCGCCGAGATCGGGAACGAAAAGTCGCTTTCGGCGAAAGCGACCTACACTAGCCGACCTTCTGCATCGGCTTCTTGGGGCCGATTGAGCCGGCCGTGGCATTGACGAGCGGCAGCTTGAGCGTGAATTGCGTACCGACGCCGACGGTGCTTTCGACGCGGATGCGGCCGTGATGGGCTTCGATCACTTCGCGACAGAGCGCCAGGCCGAGGCCGCTGCCTCCTTGGCCGTTTTCGTCGGCTTGCTTGGTCGAGAAGAACGGGTCGAAGATTTGTTTGAGCTGTTCAGCCGCGATGCCGCAGCCGCTGTCGCGGACGCTGATCTCGGCGAAGCCGGATTCGCGATTCGAGGTGACGGAGATCAGCATTCGTCCGCCGTTGGGCATCGCCTGGCGAGCGTTGATGATGAGGTTCAGCAGCACTTGCTGAATTTGTCCGGCGTTGAGTTCGGCTTGTGGATGCTCGGCAAAGTTGGTCTCCAGTTTTGCTCGGTGCATCTGCAAGTCTTTCTCGACGAGCACCAGCACCTCTTGGACGAGCGAGACGAGGTCATACGGTTCGCGGCGGTCGCCTCGGCCGCGTGCGTGCGACAACATGCCGGTCGTGATCTTTGCGGCTCGTTGGCCGGCGGCGAGGATTTTGTCGAACGACTTGTCGCGTGACGCGGGGTCTTTGTGACGCAGACCCATCTTCGCGTAGTTGATGACCGTCGTGAGGATGTTGTTGAACTCGTGTGTCACCGACGACGCGAGTGCTCCGATGGTGCTCAGCCGTTGCGACTGCATCAGCTTGTGCCGCAGGTTGGCGACTTCTTGTCGCAGCGCTTCGACTTCAGTTTTGTGATCGAGAGGCTCCGTCATGGGGCGAGCTTTCCGTAGGACGGGCACTCTTGCCCGTCGGGAAGTCGGGCAAGAGTGCCCGACCTACAACTAAGAATCGAAGGTCCGCTAGTCGGTATCGGAGGGACAACCGGCATCTCTTCACGCGCCGGACGAGCCGACGCCGTTCGCCGAGACATTCGACCTCGCGAGGGTCACGTTGTTCCGCCAGAGCAATTCACAGAGTCGGCGCAGTTGAGCGAGGCATGTCAAACTTTGCCGATTTCGGAGGTGAGCCAAATCTGTAACCTCGACAAATCTCGTCGCACTTGGCCCAAGCTGTTGCAACGCCGTAGAATCCGGCCGACGTTTGCAGAGCCTCCCCGCCCAAAGATTCCCGCCTTACCCGCCCTCCGACGAGTTTCCGCATGACCGCGCTGGAATTGCTCGACAACCTGGATGATTCGGCGGGGCCGGTGTCGTTGGACTCGGAACATTTGAATTCCGAACAAATGAATTCCGAACAAACGCAGGTGTTGTTTGGTCCGGGAACCTCAAAGCGGCTGGGGGAATTGGCTCGCGAGTTGAAGGGCCAGCGAGTGTTGCTCGTTACGGATCAAGGCTTGGCTCAGGCCGGTCACGAACAACACGCGGTGGAATCGCTCAAGGCGGCCGGTCTGCGAGTCACTGTCTTCGACGAAGTCCGTCACGATCCGACGACCGATGACGTCGATCGGGGTTTGGAGATTGCTCGTGCTGCGAACATCGACTTGATCGTGGGGCTGGGCGGCGGCAGCAGCATGGATTGCGCGAAGGGGATCAACTTCCTGCTGACCAACGGCGGACGCATGGAGGACTATTGGGGACACGGCAAAGCCACGAAGCCGATGCTGCCGCTGATTGCGGTGCCGACGACGGCCGGGACCGGGAGTGAGGCTCAATCGTTCGCGCTCATTGCCAATTCTAAGACGCACATGAAGATGGCCTGCGGAGACAAGAAGGCGGCGGCGCGGATCGCAATCCTCGACCCGGAACTGACGCTGACGATGCCCGCTTCGGTGGCGGCGGCGACGGGAATTGATGCGATCAGCCATGCCATCGAAGCACACGTCACGTCGGCTCGGACACCGTTGTCGCAACGCTTCAGTCGTCGAGCATGGCAACTTTTGTCACTCGCGTTTCCGGCGGTGATTCGCGAGGAACAGCCCGACCACTTCGATCGAACCGCTCTGCTGTCCGATTGCGGCGCGATGTTGCTCGGAGCACACTTCGCCGGTGCGGCGATTGAGAACTCGATGCTGGGAGCAACTCATGCGTTGGCCAATCCGCTGTCGGCTCACTTTGGACTGACGCATGGTGTCGCGATCGCCGTCATGCTGCCGCATGTGATTCGATTCAATGCGTCGGTCGTTTCGGAGTTGTTCGGAGAACTCGCGACCGATGCCGCGTTGTGCTCGGCGGATGACGCAGACGTCGGAGTCGTTCTGGCGAACCGCATCGTGGAATTGGCAGACTTGGTCGATCTGCCGACCTGCTTGTCGGCCTGCGGAGTGACTCGCACAATGATCCCCGTGATGGCCAACGAGGCAGCCGCTCAATGGACCGCGAAGTTCAATCCGCGCCCCGTGGACGCGACAAGTTTGCAGGAGCTTTACGAATGCGCGATGTCGGAATAGGGGCTAGGGGTCAGGGGCTAGGGGTTAGGGCCATGCAGTCCGGCCGATGGCCGATGGCCGATGGCCACGCCAACGTAGCCGTCATCGCTCCGCGTGACGAGCCGAACGTTTCAGAAGCGTCGCAAGAAGCCAAGCGAATTAGAGCGTTCGGCTCATCACGCGGGAGCGTGATGGCTACGTTGGCGCTTGCCGGCCTGTTGTTCGCCGTCAACGTCACATCGGCTCAAGACGCGACGCCGAAGAAGCCGGACTTGAGTTGGCCGACGTTTCGTCGCACGGCGGACTTGGCCGGTGTGGCGAGCAGTCCGCTGCCGAAGAAGCTCAAGCAGAAGTGGAAGATCACGTCGAAAGACGGATTTGCCTCGACGGCCGCGATCGTCGGCGAGCACGTTTACGTCGGAGCACTTAGCGGCGAAATGCTCTGCCTGAAGCTTTCGACCGGCGAAACGGTTTGGTCGTATCGGACGCTCGACAAGGTCGAGAAGAACACGTTTCTGCCCGGCTTCCAGTCATCTCCGGCGGTGATGGAGGAGGGAGTTTTTGCCGGTGATGAGGACGGTGTCTTTCACGCGATCGACCGCAAGACCGGCAAGAAGAAATGGACGTTCGCGTCGAACGGGCAAATCATTGCTTCGGCAAATGTCGTCGGCGATCGGCTGATCTTCGGGTCGTATGACAGTTCGCTGTACTGCTTGAAAGCGACCGACGGCACGAAGCTTTGGCAGTACAAAACCGAGGACCGCGTGAACGGCTCGCCGGCGG
>JAYVQJ010000884.1:0-5016 GCA_043777235.1 Planctomycetia bacterium | reverse complement strand
CGGGAATCTTGGGGGAACGAAACGCGATGCTCAACAGGTTCGGCGGCCTTCCGATCAGGCGGAGCGTTTTGAAAAGCGGTGACTCCGGTCACCGCATTCCAAGGGGTCACTTTGGCGGCAGATGCTGGTGCAGATATTCGGTCATCAGGCTGTAGAGATGCCGCGTCGTGTTCTGGCCCTCGGTGATGGCGTGGCTGCGATTCGGGTAGGCCATCAGCGAGAACTGTTTGTCATGCGCGATGAGTTCGTTCATCAGCATCTCGACTCCTTGGTAGTGGCAGTTGTCATCGCCGGTGCCGTGGACGATCAGCAGGTTGCCTTTCAGATTCTTGGCGTGCGTGATCGGCGAGCCTTTGGCGAAGTTCTCGGCGTTGTCGGACGGCAGGCCCATGTAACGTTCTTGGTAGATCGTGTCGTACAGCTTTTGATTCGGCACCGGTGCGACCGAGATTCCGGTGCGGTACAGGTCCGGGAATTGAAACATCGCGTGCAACGTTGATGAACCGCCGCCGCTCCAGCCCCAGATGCCGACGCGAGCGGGATCGACTTGTGGCCAACGCTTGAGCATCTCCTTCGCGGCGGCGGCTTGCTCGGTGGGATGCAGAATGCCGACTTGGCGATGGACGACTTTGCGGAACTCGCGACCGCGCGGCGACATCGTGCCGCGGTTGTCCACGCTCGCCACGACGTAACCTTGCTGAGCCAGCATCCAATGCCACATCCCGCGCTTGCCGGTCCAAGCGTCGCGCACCGTTTGGCCATGAGGCTCGCCGTAGACGTGAATGAGCAACGGATATTTCTTCTCGGCATTCGCATCGAAGCCGGGCGGCTTCAGGCACCAGGCATCAAGCTCGACACCGTTGCCGATGTCCAGTCGCAGGAACTCGACCGTCGGCCGTTTCAGAGCCGCGAGCTTCACGCACAGCTTTGGGTTCGAGACCAGCATCCGCACATGCTTGTGTTCCGGCAGCGTGATCAATTCTGCGGTCGGACGACGCATGAACGCCGAATAATTGTGGACCGCGAATTTGCCGTCGGGCGAGATGTTGTAGATGTGCCAGCCGGGCTGATTCGCCGGAGTCAACCGCTCGGCTTTCTCGCCGTCGAGCTTCGCTCGGTAGAGATACCGGTGCGTCGCGTTGTCCGGTGACGCCGAGTAGTAGACCGAACCGGTCGCCTTGTCGAGAGCCTCGAAGGCGATCATGTCGAACTGGTCCTGGCCGATGCGTATGACGGGCGTATTTGTGTTGTCTTTTGAAGCTTGAAGCGCGAGCGAAGCTTTGTCTTCGTTCGGCTTCGCTGGCGCTTCAGGCTTCGATCTGGGCGATGTGCTTGCGAGGTTCGGTCGTCGCCAGCCGTCACGCTCGCTGATCCAAACGAACTGCTCGCCGTTCTTGACCCAGCGGAACGGGTTCTCGTTTTCGAGCCACGCGGGGTCGGTCTCGGTCAGGATCGTGCGAGTTGCTCCGGTCTGCGGATCGGCGATCATCACGCGGTTCGTGTTCTGCAAGCGATTGAACTGTTGCAGCGCGATCTCCTTGCCGTCCGGCGTCCATTCCATCTGCGCGAGGTAGTGGTTGCGCGGATCGCCCGGCACGTCGAGCCACTTCGTATCGCCGCCGTTGGCCGAAACGACTCCGATCCGCGCGGATGAGTTCTGCTCACCAACCTTCGGATATCGAATGCCGATCGGCTTTGAGTACGAATCGTCGGTGTTGTTGATCAAGAAGAACTCGCGCACGCCAGAGGAATCGAGCTGCCAGAACGCAATCGACTTCCCGTCCGGCGACCAGCGATAGCCGTCCCGCAGTTCGAGTTCTTCTTCGTAGACCCAATCCGATGTCCCGTTGATGAGCGTCGCGGAACCGTCTTTCGTCATCGCAGTGATGCTCAGATCGGCGAGGCTCTGCACGAAGAGATTGTTCTCGCGGACGAAGGCGACTTGCGCCGCGTCGGGCGACAACTTGGCGAACATCAGCGTTGACGGCTTCGAGTCGCCGCCAAGTTTTTTCAGTTCCATTTTCGCGATGTCGAGCACCCAATAATCGCCGCGCGTGTTCTGTCGCCAAACGCGACGGCTGTTCGTGAAAATCAGCAACTTCGATTCGTCGTCCGAAAACCGAAACGACTCGACGTTGAGCGGCTTCTTGTTTCCCTTCTCGTCCTTTTCGGCGAGTTCGCCGGGCGGAGTGAGCATCTCGGCGGTGACGATGACCTTTGTTTCGTCGCTGGCTGTGTCGTTCCAAACAAGCTGCCGTGGTGGAGGTGGTTCGGTCGTCGCCGCACGATCCGGTTTCGGCCACGGCCCGAACGTGTAGTAGCCGGAGCCTCGCTTCTTCCAGACCAACGTGCCGAGACTCTCTTCGTCAAACTCCTGCGACGCGAAGAGCCGGTCAATTGTCAGCAGCGGTTGCGGTTCTTTGTCATTGGATTCTTTGGCGAGCCGGGTGGCGTCAGCCCCCGGATTTGATTTCGAGTCAGTCCGGGGGCTGACGCCCTCCGGCTCGCCTGACGCTTGCTTCGAGCGATTGACGGCCTTCTCGCGAATCGCGCGGCGAGCTTCGTTCAATCGTTCCGGCCAGACGAACGTCGGAGCCGTCTTCGGATCGTAGCCTGCGAGATGGTCCTTCAGCCGAGTCGCCGGCTTCGTATAAGAAAGTTGCGTGTCGCCAAAGACTTCGCGGCACATCTCCGCGAGACCGGGGTCGTATTCGAGCAACTCGTCGCGCGTGTTGACGTGATTGTGGTCGTGATCGTTCTCGCGGTTGTTGTCGAACCAGGACTGCACTCCCTCGGCGAAGTATTCGTGATGATTGGTCGCCGCGTACTTCCCTTTCCACAGTCCGGCCGTCATCGCCCGGTCGTAGGTTTCTTTCAGCCGACGGTCGAACGTCGGATCGACGTTGACCATGCCGCGCAGATGAATGTTGTGAGCGAACTCGTGAATCAGAATGTTCTCGGTCGAATACGGATCGCCGGGATAGCACAGCAAGTTCTCTTCACCGCACGAGCAATATGGATCGGTCTGCGACCCACCCGTTCCGCGAGCACGCGCGTCCCAATAATCCTTCGGCTTCAACCACGCGAACTCCGGCACGTCAGTCGTGAACTCGTTGTGAGCAATGATGCACAGCCGCGAGCCGCTCTTGATCATCGCCTCTTTCACGTCGGGCCGTTTTGCCAACATCAAGTTGACGAGATGCGCCGCCTCCTTCAGCGCGTAATCGTTGACCGTCCCCGAGGCCACGATCGGATATCCGCCCGCAGTGACGTACTTCTTGTGAAACGGATCAACCTTCAACTCCGCCGGCGGAGCGGTGATCGTGAAATCCTCAGCAACCAGCGATGATGACAAGGCAATGGTCGCAAGCAGCGCGAACAACCCGGATCGAAGCAGCGGTACAAGCATGATGCGTCCTATTCCTCTGGCCCCATTCGTCTGGCAAAAGCGATTGGCCAGACGAATGGGGCCAGAGGAATATCTCCGCTCACGCCGGACTGCAAACGAGCGGGCGATTTGAGCCTCCCGCTGAGCGGCCCAGATCGCCACACTGCAATGCCGCTCGGATCAATCTGACTATCGCCGGAGTCCTTCATGCCGTTCCCGCAATTTGATCGCAGCCAACTTCGCATCCTGCCGTTGGGTGAGCGAATTCACGACTTGCAGCGTGAGGCGATCCTCAACCAACCCGGCGGACCTCGCGTGCCGTTCGAGCACCCGGCGATCCCGATTCTGGCCGAGCGCATCGTCGAGGCGAAGCGAAACGGCCGGGCGATCATCCTGTTGTGCGGAGCTCACGTCCTGCGAGCCGGCAACGCGCCGCTGTTGATCGACTTGATGCAACGCGGGCTCGTGACGCACATCGGTTTCAACGGCGCGGGCGCGATTCACGATTTTGAACTCGCGATGATTGGCCAGACGTGCGAGAGCGTCGCCAAGTACGTCAAAGAAGGTCAGTTCGGCTTGTGGCAAGAGACGTCTCGTTTGAACGACGCCGTGAGCGCCGGCCATCGCGACGGGCTTGGCTTCGGTGAGGCGGTCGGCCGGGTGATCGAGGAAGAAAAATTCCCGTTCCGCGACACGAGCATCTTCGCAGCGGGTTATCGGTTGCGAGTTCCAACGACCGTCCACGTCTGCATCGGGCAGGACATTGTCCACGAGCATCCGAACTTCGACGGCGCGGCGGCCGGCGGTGCCTCACTCACCGACTTCCTGATCTTCACGCAGTCGGTGACGAACCTCGAAGGAGGCGTGTTCCTCAACATCGGCTCGGCAGTGATGGGGCCGGAGGTCTACCTCAAGGCATTGGCGATGGCTCGTAACGTCGCGCATCAGCGCGGCGAAAAGATCTGTCACTTCACGACGGCGGTCTTCGATCTGCCTAGCCTCGGCGACGATCTTTCGCACGAGGCTCCGAAGAACGACCCGCGCTACTACTTCCGCCCGTTCAAAACAATTCTCGTCCGCACCGTCGCCGATGGCGGCCAGAGCTTCTACGTCCAAGGAGACCACAAGGCGACCGTGCCGGCCCTGCACGACGCGATCATGCAGCGGTTCAACGGCTGACGCTTTGAAGTGGTTTCGCGGCCGACTAGCATCGGCCGTAGGATGGGCACTCTTGCCCGTCCTCTTTGCCTTGTGTTGTGGACGGGCAAGAGTGCCCATCCTACGGAGAGGAACATGTCAGTGAGTTTTCCACGGCGGGCGTTGATTAGTGTCAGTGACAAGACCGGGTTGGCCGAGTTGGCCAAGGGGCTGAATGAACTCGGCTTCGAGATCGTTTCGACCGGCGGCACGCGAACCTTCTTGCAGCAGCAAGGGGCGAAGGTCATCGACATCGCCGAGTACACCGGCTTCCCGGAAATCATGGACGGCCGCGTGAAGACGCTGCATCCGAAAGTTCACGGAGCGATCCTCGGCCGGCCCGATGTGCCGCATCATGCCGAGGCGATTGCCGCTCACGGCATCATTCCGTTCGAGTTGGTCGTCGTGAACCTGTACCCGTTCGAGGCGAC